>JAFWRC010000040.1 GCA_017508825.1 Lachnospiraceae bacterium | reverse complement strand
GAATCACCGTACAAGTCTCCCACGGATATGGGTGTGAATATGGTGGGAAATGCGATCGTGGACGATGCGGTCGTGGAAAAGGCATCCCGGCAGGAGATCATCCGCCGTTATTACAATACACTGTGCCTGCGCAGACAGGGAAATGCGGATGATGCGCAGGTGATGAAGCTGGAGCTTCTGATGAAGCAGGCCGGCATTACCGAGGAGGACCGCCCGGTGATCGGCGCGGCCCGTCTGAAAGCGGAGATGACCGGCGCGCCGGCAGCCGCTATGGAACTGCCGGACGGTACGATCGTGACCGGACGTACCAGCGATCTGCTGGGAGCTTCGGCAGCGCTGCTTTTGAACGCATTAAAGAACCTGGCCGGTATTCCGGATGATGCAAAACTGATCTCGCCGGAAGTCATCGATCCGATCCAGAATCTGAAGATCAACAGTCTGGGCAGCCACAATCCGCGGCTGCATACCGATGAGGTGCTGATCGCCCTGTCCGTGTGCGCGGCTACCGATGAAAGAGCGGCACAGGCACTGGCGCAGCTGAAGAACCTGAAAGGGCTGGAGGTGCACACTTCCGTCATCCTCTCACAGGTGAATACGAGTACCTTCCGGAAACTGGGTGTGAACCTGACCAGTGAGCCGCATTACCAGACAAAGAAACTGTATCACAGATAGAAACTGTACAGGGCCGGGAGATCCTGTACAGATATTATATTGGAAAAGAGGTATTCAGATGCCCGAATACAATAACAATCCGCAGGGCGGAGGAAACGAAGAAAACAACCAGAATAAAGGGAACAACAACGGTAATAACGGGAACGGCACGAGCCGAGGTCCCAATATCCTGGCTTTTATCGTGGTGACCATGCTGGCGCTTCTGTTCATCAGCTGGTTTGTAAACCGCTCGGCAACTTCTGCGGAAGAGCTGAGCTATGATGAGTTCCTGCGGCTGGTAGAGACCGGCAAGGTAGAGAGCGTGGAGATCCAGTCCGACCGTATCCTGATCGAGACCAAACGCGGAGACGGAGCGGCCATGGCAAGTCCGAACTACAGCTATTACACCGGTCTGGCGGAAGAAGTGGAGACCGTCACGAACCGTATGATCGATGCCGGCGTGAAAGTGCAGACCAAGGTGGAAGACGGCAGCAGCCTGATCCTGAACCTGGTGTTGACCTATGTGCTGCCGATCGTGCTGCTGTGGGTACTGATGGGCTTTCTGTTCCGACGGATGGAACGCGGCGGCGGTTTCGGTTTCGGCGTGGGACGCACCACGGCGAAGATGTATGAAGGAAAAGAGACCGGCATCACCTTTAAGGATGTGGCCGGTGAGGATGAAGCGAAGGAGTCCCTGGTCGAGATCGTGGATTTCCTGCACAATCCGACCAAGTATTCCAAGATCGGCGCGAAGATCCCCAAGGGTGCATTGCTCGTAGGCCCTCCGGGAACCGGTAAGACGCTGCTTGCCAAGGCGGTAGCCGGAGAAGCGGGCGTTCCGTTCTTCTCTCTGGCGGGTTCCGACTTCGTCGAACTGTATGTCGGCGTGGGTGCATCCCGTGTCCGTGACCTGTTTAAGGAAGCGGAGAAGAGTGCGCCGTGTATCATCTTTATTGATGAGATCGATGCCATCGGACGCAGCCGTGATTCCAAGTACGGCGGCGGCAATGATGAGCGTGAGCAGACATTGAACCAGCTGCTTTCCGAGATGGACGGTTTTGATGCCAAGAGCGGGATCATCCTGCTGGCAGCGACCAACCGGCCGGAGGTACTGGATAAGGCACTTTTGAGACCCGGACGTTTTGACCGTCGTATCATCGTGGAAGAACCGGATCTGAAGGGCCGTGTGGAGATCCTGAAGGTACATTCCAAAGACGTGCTGATGGATCAGACGGTAAATCTGGATGAGATCGGTCTGGCAACGGTCGGTGCCGTGGGCGCGGACCTGGCCAATATGATCAATGAAGCTGCAATCCTGGCCGTCAAGAACGGCAGGGAGTATGTGAGCCAGAAGGATCTGCTGGATGCGGTGGAACTGGTAAGTATGGGTAAGGAAAAGAAAGACCGTATCCTGTCCCGCCAGGAGCGTCGTATCGTATCCTATCACGAAGTGGGACATGCGCTGATCCATGCGCTGCAGACCAATTCGGAGCCGGTACAGAAGATCACGATCATCCCGAGAACCATGGGTACGCTCGGATACGTATTGAGCTATCCGGAAGAAGAGAAGTTTATGCAGACCGAGAAGGAACTGCGTTCCGAACTGGTCAGCTTACTGGCAGGACGCGCTGCCGAAGATATCGTATTCGATACGGTGACCACAGGCGCGGCAAACGATATCGAAAAAGCAACCCGGATCGCAAGAGCGATGGTAACCCGTTTCGGTATGACCAAGCGCTTCGGTATGATGGGTATCGAAACGGTACAGGACGAGTACTTAAACCGCAATACCGTGATGAACTGCGCGGATGAGACGGCTGCCGGCGTGGACGAAGAAGTGATGGCGCTGATCAAGAGCAGCTATGCGCAGGCAAAGCAGCTGCTGGAAGAGAACCGCCACGTGATGGATAAGATCGCAGAGTATCTGGTGGAGAGAGAGACGATCACCGGACACGAATTTATGGAGATCTACTGCCGCGAGAAAGGCATTCCGATGCCGGAGAAAGATGCGGGCAGTGAGAAACCGGCCGTGATCGACGGCACGAAGAGCAACGAGCCGGAGATGACCGAGGATGGCAAGGAGATCATTTCCGTAAGACGCGGACGTGATACGGAAGGCTATCACGCAAAGCTCGGCAATCCGGAACAGCTGGCACAGCAGCAGAACTTGGGGGCAGAGCCGGCGGGAACGACACCGGTGAGCCCGGAACCTGTAATGCAGAGTACGGAAGTACCGCAGCCGCAGAACCCGGGGGCAGTACCGCAGAGTGCGGGAGCGCCGCAGCCGTTAGGGCCGCAACCGACAGAGCCGGCAACTGAGACACCGGTGCAGAATACGGGAGCAGCCCCGGAAGCGCCTGCAGAGAAGCCGGAGGAAAAAACGGATGAGAGCGATCCTTTTGCGGCAGAGTTTAAAAAGCGGGCATACAAAGCGCCGGATGATACCGAATGATATTGTATGAGTGAGCATACGGAAGAAAAATTTAACGTGGCGGAGGAGCTGAAAAAGCTCCCCCACCGCCCGGGCGTGTATCTGATGCATGATGCGGAAGATACGATCATTTATGTAGGTAAGGCCGTCAATCTGAACAACAGAGTGCGGTCTTATTTTCGTGAAAAGATCGGGCGCGGGCCCAAGATCGACAAGATGGTGAGCCTGATCGACCGTTTTGACTATATCGTCACTGATTCCGAGCTGGAAGCGCTGGTGCTGGAGAACAACCTGATCAAGGAGTACCGGCCGAAGTACAATACCATGCTGCGGGATGACAAGACTTACCCGTATATCCGTGTTTCTGTGACGGAACCCTATCCGAGAGTGACCTTAACGCGCCAGATGAAGAAGGACAAGGCGAAGTATTTCGGGCCGTATACCAGCGCGCTGGCGGTGCGTGAGACCATCGATCTTTTAAACAAGATCTACGGACTGCGCACATGCAACCGTTCCCTGCCGAAGGAGATCGGGAAAGGGCGGCCATGTCTGAATTATCACATCGGGCAGTGCTGCGGGCCATGTATCAAGGATAAGGTATCGCAAACGCAGTACCGCGAGCGTCTGCAGGGAGCTCTGGCTTTTCTGGGCGGAGATCATGCGCCGGTGATCAAAGAACTGCAGGCCAAAATGCAGGAAGCTTCCGACAATATGGAGTTTGAGGAAGCGATCCGCTACCGGGATCTTCTGGAAAGCGTGAAGAGCATTACGGAAAAACAGAAGATCGAAGATATGGATCAGGAAGATAAGGACATCGTGGCGCTGGCCAGAGACGAGCAGGATGCCGTGGTGCAGGTCTTCTTTATCCGTTCCGGCCGTATGGTGGGGCGCGAGCATTATTACATGAACCAGACGGAAGGCGAGAGCAGCGAAAGCATCCTGACCGGCTTTATCAAGCAGTTTTATGCGGGCACGCCGTTTATTCCCAGGGAGATCATGCTGCAGGAAGAGAGCAGCGAGCAGGAAGTGATTGAGCAGTGGCTGAGCGAGAAAAAGGGCAGCCGTGTATATCTGCGCACGCCCAAGATCGGGCAGAAGGAAAAACTGGTGGAGCTGGCGGCGCACAATGCCGAGATCGTGCTCTCCCAGGATAAGGAAAAGATCAAGCGGGAAGAAGGACGTACCATCGGGGCCGTGCGGGAACTGGAGCATCTGCTCGGGATGGAAGGGCTGGACCGGATGGAGAGCTATGATATCTCCAATATCAGCGGTTTTGAAAATGTAGGCTCTATGGTCGTGTATGATAAAGGCAAGCCCAAGCGCAGCGATTACCGCAAGTTCCGGATCAAAACCGTCAGCGGCGCGGACGACTATGCCAGTATGCGGGAGGTGCTGACCAGGCGCTTTACCCACGGGCTGAAGGAAAGAGAAGAGGCTGCAGAGAGGGCTTTAGCGGATGACAAAGCTTTGGAGTGTAAGGCCGGTGAGGGTTCCCCGAAGCAGAATGCGGGGGCGGGAGGCCATTTTGACGTGTTTCCGGATATCATCCTGATGGATGGCGGCCGCGGGCAGGTCAACATCGCCCTGGAGGTACTGAAGAGCCTGCAGATCGATATCCCGGTCTGCGGTATGGTCAAGGACGACAACCACCGCACCAGGGGGCTGTACTACAACAATGAGGAGATCCCCATCGATAAGGACAGCGAGGCATTCAAGCTGCTCACCCGCATCCAGGATGAGGTGCATCGTTTCGCCATCGAGTATCACCGTTCCCTGCGTACCAAAGAGCAGGTGCACTCTGTTCTGGACGATATTCCCGGCGTGGGGCCGATGCGCCGCCGCGCCCTGATGAAGGCCTTTGCCTCCATTGACGAGATCCGGGAGGCTTCCGTCGAACTCCTGATGGAAAAAGCGGAACTGCCCCGCAACACCGCCGAGGCGGTATACGGGTTCTTTCACAGGTAACTTGGCGGGCGAGCCATGGGGACGGTTCTTGTGGCTAAAGATCTTCGATCTTGTTGCCACAAGAACCGTCCCCGTGGCTCACCCTTGACAACATACATATACCAACATAAAATAGGTAGAAATGGACAAATCATACAGTTAATTTACAGGAGGTTTCGACTATGGCAAGCATCAGTCTGCAGCGTTTGATCGATAAGCAGAAAATGACAAATCTCACGGAAGAGATCGATATCAGCGGGATCAAGATCACCCAGCCGGATATCAACCGTCCGGGTATTCAGCTGACGGGATATATGGAGCATTACGATGCGACGCGTCTGCAGATCATGGGATTTGTAGAGTGCTCTTATATGGAATCCCTTTCCGATGAGCAGAAGAAACCGATCTACGAAAGAATATTGAGCAATAAGACGCCGGCATTTGTATTCTGCCGTGATCTGATGCCGGATCCGCTGTTTAAGGAGACGGCGATCAAGTACGGCGTTCCCCTGCTTTCCACCTCGAAGGCAACATCTACCTTTATGGCAGAGGTTATCCGCTGGCTGAATGCAAAGCTCGCTCCCTGCATCACCGTGCACGGTGTGCTGGTCGATGTTTATGGCGAAGGCGTGCTGATCACGGGTGAGAGCGGCATCGGTAAGAGTGAGGCAGCGCTGGAGCTGATCAAGCGCGGTCACCGTCTGGTAACCGATGATGTGG
>JAFWRC010000039.1 GCA_017508825.1 Lachnospiraceae bacterium | reverse complement strand
TCCTGTGCGGATCCACATTCATCTTACAGGTTTTTGCACAGAGTCCGCAGTCCGTACACGCATGCTCATCCACATGCATCCTGATCAGGCTCACCTTTTGGAACAGGCCGTAAAACGCCCCGAGCGGACATATGTACTTGCAGAACGGCCGGTAGATGAAAACCGATGCCGCAATGCAGATGATCAGCAGTAAAAACTTCCATCTAAAGAGCCACCCCAGGGAACGGCGCATCGCATCATTCAGTAATACCAGCGGAATACCGCCCTCAAGCGTACCCACAGGGCAGATATACTTGCAGAAGAAAGGCTCCCCCACACCATATTTGGAGCGTACGATGAACGGAAGTGCAAATACCATCACAAACAGGATCAGATACTTCAGGTAACGCAAAGGCTGATCGACCTTTTTCGGGATCGTCAGTTTCGGTGTCGGGATCTTATACAGCAGTTCCTGTATCAGGCCGAACAGACACAGCCATCCGCAGACAAACCGCCCCACGATCAATCCGATGAGTGCCAGGTATCCGACCACATAAAAGGCAAATTTCCTCTGTCTCCCGTCAAAAACCGCCTGCATGGAACCGATGGGACACGATCCCAGAGCACCGGGGCAGGAATAACAGTTCATGCCGGGCACACACAGTTTTTTCAGCTGTCCTTTGTAAATTGCCGGTCCGCCGGGCAGGAATCCCTGTACATATGCGTTCGTCAGGATCCCCCACCCGGCCTGGACACATTTTCTCAGCACACCTGTTTTCTCAGCCAAGGCCGATACACTCCATACAGATATTGATCGCCTTTGCAAGGACCGTATCCGGCTCTCCGCGATAGATGCCGAACGCCATGCATGCTATCGACGCAACGATCAGAGCAATCGTCACCCCGATTGGAACTTTCCGTTTCATTGCTTTCTTCCCCCCTGCAATATCCCTTGCTGACCGGTTTATTTGAATACCCTTGCGCAACAGCACTTTTTTCCATACCGGATATCATCATAATACACCCTGAAGTTTTTTTAAGTGTTTTTTTATACTTGACCATCTTCAGATCAAAACCCGCTCCATCATCCAGAACTCTCTGGTCCCCACTACGTCATAGAACATCCTGATACGATCCACTTCATCATATCCATTGCGTGTGTAGAGCTTATACGCCGGGATGTTTGTATCGATCACGTCAAGATGAATGGCCAGATCTTTGTTTTTTCTGCAGTAGTCCTCAATACCCGCCAGCATACGGCTGCCTGTTTTGCCCCCCTGCTTCTCCGGCAATACCGCGAGGGCATGGATCGTGGCCAGCTTATCTTTCGGTCCTTTTATCTTCCAGTTGATGTCATCATATTCCTTATTCACAGAATGATTAACGACAGCAGCAGCCACGATCTTTCCGTCATCACGGATAATACACATCTCACTATCTGAAACCGCTCTGTCTATGAATGCAGCATCGGGATATGTGTCAATATCCCATCCCAAACGGACTTCCGTTTGATTCACCTGTTCTATTACTGCCCTGTAAAGTTCCAGGATCTCTGTTTCATCACTTAACGTTGCGAATTCCATATCACTCATCTCCCGCAGACGCTTTCCGCCGATTGACCAGTAAAGCAGGCTCGCCATTCCGTATCAGTTCCGTCAGTTCATCTATTGCCCGGTTCCGGTGTTTGTCCTTGTGAATAAATATCTGGGAATAGATTGGAAAATCAGCACCGGCCCAGTCAATCTTCTTCAGCCTCTTTTCCCGCACATCGGCTGCCGCTGTCATGGCAGGCATAAATGCAATACCCAGGCCGTTCGCCGCAAAGGCTTTAAGGATCTCCTTGCTGCTGGTTTCCAGTTCGATCTTCGGCGTTACGTCATGCCCGGAGAAATCATCAAGAAGCATTCGCCGGAAGCTGCAGGTGTGGGAAGTCAGCAAAAGCGGAACGTTTTCCAGATCCTTTTCTTTCACCTTCTTCATTTTGGCGATGGGATGATCCGGACTTGCAAAAAATCCAAGCGACTCCTTCTTTTTGTGGATCATTTTAAGCTCCGGATTCTCTATGAGCGGATTCAGCGTGTAGACCATATCCAACGCTCCGCTCTTGAGAAGAGTCGGAAAGGTGTCATGCTCGATAAACTGGATCCGGATATCCATTCCCGGATATTTCTTCTTATACTCCATAAGGAGCTCGGGAAAACGCTTGTAGCACAGCGACTCTGACACGCCTATCTTGATGATGCCGGAGGGGATCTCCGCAGCCGAAACCTCCAACAGCATCTGCCTCTTAAGCTGCAGCATCTGTTCCGCATAGGATATGAGTTTCTCCCCCTCCGCGGTCAGAACAAGGGATTTTCCGAGCCTCTCAAAAAGGAGGCATCCAAACTCTTCCTCCAGCAGCTTGATCTGCGTCGTAACGGTCGACTGGGCGTATCCCATCATACCGGCAGTGGCTGTAAAGCTCCCGGTTTCAACAATTTTCAAAAAGGTTTCCAGCTGCGTGTTGTTCATATCGCCCTCTTTGGTATATCGAAATTATCGATGGTAATTATCTGTTATTTCAATTTTACTGATATGTCTTTTGATGCTATTGTACACGTATGGGCAGTCAAAATCAAGTCTTTCACGGAGGAAACGGGACATGAGTATTGAAGTAAAAGGCCTGACGAAGACCTACAAACTAAAGAGACATGAGAAAAAGACAGCCGTGGACAATATCTCCTTTACCATCCCCGGCGGAGAAATTGTCGGATTCATCGGGCCGAACGGGGCAGGAAAATCCACCACCATAAAAATGATGACCGGGATCCTGACGCCGGATTGCGGTACGATATCCATTGAAGGCCTTACGTTCAAAAAGAACCGGAAAGAGATCATGCTCAAGACCGGTGTGGTATTCGGACAGAAAAGCGTCCTGTGCTGGGATATCCCGGTCATCGATTCTCTTAAACTGTTCAGGGATATGTACCGGGTTTCCGATGAGGTCTTTAAGGAGAATATGGATGCTTTTTCGGATATCCTGGGTCTTGATGAATTCATCGGACAGCCTCCGAGATTATTGAGCCTGGGACAGCGCATGAAGGCGGATCTGGCGGCGTCGCTCATCTATGATCCGGATATCCTCTTTCTGGATGAACCTACCATCGGAATAGATGTGCTTTCCAAAGAACGGATCAGGCAGTTTATCAAAAAGATCAATGAAGAAAGACACACCACCATCATCCTGACAACGCACGATGTTTCGGATATCGAATCATTGTGTGAGAAGATGATCATCATCGATAAGGGAGTGCTTATCTATGACGGCAGCCTTCCGAAACTGAAGAGCATTTACGGGAGTGCCGATCTGGAAGAGATCATTAAAAAGATCTATCTGGCGGGAGAAGACAGATATGAGAAAGTATGCTGATCTGGCGATGATCGGAATTAAAGAACACACAGCGTATCTCAACTCTGTGTGGGCGAATTTTCTGGCGAAGATCGTATATCTTTATATGCAGTATTCCCTGTGGAACGCGTTGTTTGAATCGAATGCAGGCAGCGTTATCCCGCTGAGTCACGACGAGGCGATCCGGTATATCATTGTGGCCACCGTGATCTCCACATTTATGGAATGCGATGTGATCGGCTGGATC
>JAFWRC010000038.1 GCA_017508825.1 Lachnospiraceae bacterium | reverse complement strand
GACCGTAGATTGCTGCAGACAATCCGGCTGTGCCGGCTCCGATGATGATGATGTCGTACATGTTTTTTCTCCTAATTAATATTATACAATCAAATTGTATTACAATGTTTTTTTCTAACCACAGGCGAGCCACGGGGACGGTTCTTGTGGCAACAAGATCAAAGTTCTTTAGCCACAAGAACCGTCCCCATGGCTCAAAAGATCTTTAGCCACAAGAACCGTCCCCATGGCTCACCTCTATGATATTTCGTTCAGAGCAATGATCAGTTTCACTTCGCCGATGCCCATGCCGAGATCCTTAGCGATAGCCATATCGGAACGTCCCATACGGTGCATCTCCAGGATGCGGTCGTTGTTGTTCTTTGTGGTTTCCTCGCCGGGCGCAAACTGCAGGGATACACCATCCGCATCGGTTCCCGTCTGCTCGTTCTTCTTTGATGCTCTCTTACGGCTGCCGTTTCCGGAATTTTTCGCAGTTTTTTTCGCTGTCGTTTTCCGGGCGGATGTCTTCTTCGATGCTGCTTCTTTTTTGGCGTCTTCCCCGTTTTCCGCTTCCGCTGCCATCTGATCGAACTCTTTCATCACCGCTTCGATCGTCATCTGGTCCGGATACTCTTCTTCGCTTTCTGCCGCTTTTTTCGTATGTGCAGCTTTCTTCCCCGGAACCGCCGGCGCATTTTCTTCCGTCATCAGATCCGATTCTTCCGGGACTGCTTCAACAGCTTCCGGCTCTGTCTCACCCATATCTTCAGATCCGAAATCCGCAGGAGCATCGCCCTTCAGCAGGCTCTGCAGTAATTCCGCATCTTCTGCCGGCGCCATCTCTTCTTCTGCTGCCGTCATCGCTGCCAGTTCCGCTTCCGCTTTCAGGGCCTCCAATGCTTTCGCCTTGTTCTCACGGTATTCGGATTCTGCCTCATCTTTCAGTGCTTCCAATGCCCTTGCTTTTGCTTCCCGTCCGGCGTCCTCCGAAATTTCTTCCGTCACTTCTTCCTCTGCCGGTTCCCAGTGCATTTCGGAGATGCCCGTCACCGCCGAGACATCCTGCGCCAGTTCCTGCGTTGCGGCGCGTAGCAGTGCTTCCATCTTTTCCTCTTCGGTCATGCCGGCGTATGCATCATCCGGATCTTCCGACGGCACTTCTAACTCCGGCTGCGGATCGATTTCCGGCTTCACTTCATCCTGCGGTTCTTCCACGGATTGCAGCCGTCCATCTTTCGCCTGCAGCCCCATCTCGCGCAGTTCCTGCCCGGTCAATCCCATTACGTCATCGTTTCCTGTTTCCGCAGCTTTCCCGGTCTCATTTCCAAAAAAAGTGTCCAGGGTCTGAAATCCCTCTTCGTCAGCATCCCCGCTTTCTCCGAAGACTTCATCCCCCTCTTCCTGATCCTGCGTATCTAACGGCTGATCTTTCAGATCTTCAAACGCCGAAAGTTCCGCATCCGCATCATCCGCATCCAATTCGTCTGCTTCCTCGTTCTCTTTCAGAGAATTGCGGAATGCCGACAGGCTCTCGGCCAGGCGTTCTTCCGCGCCCCGTCTTACCACGCCGCTGTCTTCCGGCTCCGTCTCCTCAGATCCGTCTTCCAGGGAAAACTCCGTGACCAGTCCTTCAAAGATCTCTGCCGGCAGCTCGACCTCCTCCGCTTCCTCCGGGATCTCCGCATTGATCGCATCTTTACGCTCCGTGCCCTGCATGATGCGTCTGGCATCGATCATCTTTTCTTCCGCCGAAACTGCAGTGCGTCCTGCTTCTTCGGCGCGCTCTGCAGCATCCTCCGCCAGCTTCATCGCGTTACCTACCAAATCATACGCCTCGTTGGCGCGCTCATTGGCATCCTTGGATGTCCGGTCCGCACGGTTCAATAGTTCGGTGAGTTCGTCCTTGCTCTTACGCAGCATATCCGAAAGAAAGACCACCTGGTTGTGGCTCTGGTTGATCTGATCGAGCACGGTATCGGAATACTCACCGACAGCCATGATCTTTTCGTTTGCGATCTTTTCCAGAGAACGCTCGGTCTTTTCCATGGAATAATCCAGCGTCTCTTTGGTCATATCATCGATCCTCTGACGCGAGATCTCTACCTCGTCATCAAAAAGCTGCTGCAATTCTTCCTGTGAGATCCCCTCGCCCGCTTCCGCCGCAGTTCCGTCCGGCAGGAAAAAGCTGATGACAAAGGCTGCAAGCCCCCCCACCAGCATTAAGATTTCCATTGTTGTCATGTTTTAAACTCCCGAAATAATATTGTAGATCTTAAATCTTAACATCGAAGGCACGCGTACTCTTTACGATCACGCGGTCCTCCGGCTGCTTCTTTTTGCGGTTCTGTCCGCCGTCGCCGCCATAGCCGCCGTTACGTTCCCGCTCATCGGTATCCGTATCGGTCCCGGCGTCTTCTTTTTTATGCACCAGGTCGATTTCCTCTTTAACGTCCTGCTCCACCTGCTCCTGCTGCTGGTTCTGAAAGATCGCGCCACGTTCATTCTCATGATGCTGCAGCTGCTGATAATCCTGCGTCCGACCGACCATTCCGTTCAATTCGACGATGCCAATTGCCATATGCCCCGCACCTCCTTCATGATGCCCCCTCATCAGTCAGCTTCGCTGACAGCTTCCCCCCAGGGGGGGAAGCCAATGCGGAATGTTATGCCCACATAGGGACAGCAAGACCATTCTATACTATAATGTCAATTCTTACAACGTCATAATTCTTACAGCGTTGCAATTCTTACAATGCCGTAATCCGCACATCGCCCTTGCTCTTCACAAACCTGCTGTATTTTACCACATTTTTGATGATCATGGAAACATCGGATATCGCGATCACGACACCCGGGTACACCTCGCCGCTTACCTCCACGGAAGCATTCTCGCCTTCCTCCATCTGCTGCTTCAGCTCTTCCAGCTCGGTATTGGCTGTCGTATAGGCTTCCTGCGATGCTTTGATCGTCGCCGCCACGTTCTGCAGCTGCTTGATCTGGTCCGGCCCCATCTTGACCCCTGCTGCCATCTTCTTCTTTGCCGTCTCGAGCACCGGCACCAGCTGCTTAACTGTTTTTTGCGCCTCAGTCACTTCTTTCGTAAGCACGCCCATACGGGTGATGATTTTGGGATCCACGCCTACGGTCACCCGCGTATCGGCGCCCATATGGGAACCCAGGGTACGCACACGGATCGTGCTCAGCGCCACCACCTCACCGCCGGTAATGAACCCTTTCCTGTTCATCACGTTGATGTCCGTGCCGGCATGCACATCCGAATGCAGGATGGAATTGGTCTCCACATATCCCCCGGCCTCCACTTTACAGTTTTCGATAAACTTGGAGATGATATTGCCGCCGGCGATCAGCTCACCTTTGCCCATACCGTTGATGCCGCGGACCAGAATGATATTTCCGCCGGCCTCCAGCCGGGCGCCTTCCACCACGCCGCGTACTTCGATATCCCCATCCGTCTTTACGCTGAAGTTGGAATTTACATTGCCTTCCACGACCACATTGCCGGAGTAATCAATATTACCGGTGGAATTGTCGACATTCTGCACCTGCATCACATCGGAAACAAACACCTTTCCTCCGGTTAAGGTCACATGTCCGTCCACCCGGGAGGAAATGCTCATTTTATCTTCGGATAACTGTATGTTCAGACCAAAGGAAAGCGTGGCGTGTTTCACATCTCTGGGCTTTAAGACCACGCCGGTCACATCCCGTCCTTCTTCGCCGCGCACCTCCGGGGTCAGTGTTGCCAGCACCTGCCCCACTTTGCAGGGATTTACCAGGTTCAGGTTAAAGAAATCCACCGTTCCGTCTTCATTCAGCGTCGGCCGGATCCGGTTATCCGTATTAAAATGATAGGTAATGAATGCGTCCGTTCCTTCCTTCGCCGGCTGGCCTTTTGCGATCACATAGTCCCTGCAGTATTCTCGTTTCTCCAGGAATTCCCTGATCACTGCATCATCCACGCCGAAAAGGACTTTCGACAGACGGCACTCACTGTATATGCCTTCCTGATCCAGAAGACGGCCGCCTGTAGAGGGCGGATAAAAGCGCGCCACTGCCTCCATACGGTCCAGGCTGATGTCGATGATCGCGCACTCCGCCACCGGCAGCATCTTTTCCGCCGACAGCGGGATCAGCTGGACTGCTTCATAGGACTTATAGCCTTTGCCCAGCATTGCCACGTCATACGTTACTTTTTTATATGCCAGATATTGCAAAATCTCCGGCAGCTGCGGCCATTCGCCACCAGCCCCCGGAAACATCTGCAGAAACGTGCCTTTTTCATGTAAAACTAATTGGAAATACGCATTTGCCCCCATAATGCCCTCATATCTTTATATTTTTTTTGCAAGGATCCCCACATAATCCCCGAGCCGTCCGCGCATCTTCTCCAGCGCCCTTGTATGCAGCTGTGAAATGCGGGATTCCGATACTTCCAGGATCGCCGCGATCTCCTTGAGTGTCAATTCTTCGTAGTAATAGAACGTGATCACGCTTCGCTCTTTCTCTGTAAGCGACTCCAGCGCTTCCACCAGCATCTGCTTGAGTTCCGACTTATCCACCACTTCCTCCGGTGACTCAAAGCGGTGCCCCAGGGAGTTTTCATTGGACACATCGCTGCCGGCCTCCATAAATTCATTTAAGGAAACCACATTGGTCAGCTTCATCTGGGACTGCCACTCCAGCAGTTCATCGTCCGTGATGCCAAGGGCCGCCGCGATCTCCTCGTCCGTCGCCGGCCGCCCGTTCGCCGTCTCAATCTCCTTCATCACACTGTCGATCTGCTTCTGACGCTGTCTTATGGTCCTGGGGATCCAGTCGTTCTTACGGATCTGATCCAGGATCGCGCCCCGGATACGCAAAGACGCATAGGTTTCAAATTTGAT
>JAFWRC010000328.1 GCA_017508825.1 Lachnospiraceae bacterium | reverse complement strand
CCCCACTCCCCCGAGATCCCCGGACGAGCGAAGCGAGGACGGGGATCTCGACAAACATGAATTTGCAACAGAAAGGATAAATCATGAAAACAAGAAATAGAACGGCAGCCGCGATCCTGGCAGGTCTGTTTCTGTTAAGCGGCTGCGGAAACGCAGCTGCTCCGCAGCAGAGCGTACCGACACAGGCACCGGCGGAAACAACGGAAGCGCCGACTGTGGCAGAAGCGGAACCGACCGAAGCACCGGCAGAAGCAGAGCCTACGGAGGAAGCCACAGAAGAAAAGGCAGAGCCGGCATTGGCAGATGGCGTATATTCTGCCAGATTTGATACGGACGGTTCCATGTTCCATGTAAACGAAGTGTGTGAAGGACGCGGAACCCTTACTGTAAAGGACGGTGAGATGACGATGCATATCGTGCTGCCGTCCAAGAATACCGTGAATCTGTTTTACGGATTGGCAGAGGATGCGCAGAAGGACGGCGCAGAACTGATCGATCCGGTGGTGGAGCGTGTTACCTACCCGGACGGTCTGGAGGAAGAGGTCAACGCATTTGATATTCCGGTGCCGTATCTGGATGAAGAATATGATGTGGCATTGATCGGGACCAAAGGAGTATGGTACGATCATAAGGTGAGCGTATCGGATCCGGTGGCGCTTACGGAAGAGGACGCAGAAGGTGCGGCAGCGGAAGCACTTACCGACGGCAGCTATGAGATCGAGGTGTCTCTGGAAGGCGGCAGCGGAAAGGCAACCATCACCTCTCCGGCAGAACTGACGGTAGAAGGCGGCGAGATGACGCTCAAGGTAGAATGGAGCAGCCCGAACTATGACTATATGAAGGTGGAAGATGTCAAATATGATCCGGTAAATACCGAAGGAAATTCCGTATTTCTGATCCCGGTTGCCGATCTTTCACAGCCTTTGGAAGTCATCGGTGATACCGTAGCCATGAGTGAACCGCATGAGATCGAGTATACCATAGTATTTGATGAAGACAGTATTCAGTAAGGAAATAAAAGGATTTATACCCCTTTGTGTGTCGGTATGTGTTCTGTTTCTGATGAGCGCCTGTGCCAAAACAGGTGCTGCATCGGAACCGGAGCCGGCGGACACGCAGGGGGGCATTCTTTCTACGGAAGAAGAACAACAGACAGAGCTCACAGGACTGATCCATACGGAACGTGTGGCCAATCAATATGCGCAGGGCTTTACGATCGATCGTTACGAGGGCGGTTACCGGCTGCTATCTGTCTGCGACGGGGCGCAGATCCTTACAGTGCCGGAAGGAAAAGAGGTACCGCAGGGGCTGGATGAGGATGTGATCGTGCTGCAGGAGCCGGTGGATCGCTTATACCTCTTAGCCAGTGCTTCGATGGATATGTTTGCGGCAATGGATGCAGTGGACCGGATTGCCTATTGCGGCGTGGAGGCGGACGGCTGGTATATCCCAAAAGCCAAAGCAGCGATGGAAGCGGGGGAGCTGCAATATGCCGGAAAATACAGCGCACCGGATTATGAGATGCTGCTGCAGAACGGCTGCCGGCTCGCCATCGAAAACACCATGATCACGCACACCCCGGAAGTGGCGGATAAACTCAAAGAGCTTGGGATCCCGGTGATCCTGGATTATGCAAGCTATGAGGAAAATCCGTTGGGACGGATGGAGTGGATCCGCTTTTACGGTGCCCTGTGTGATTGTGAGGATGTGGCGGATGCGGTTTTTGCGAAGCAGGTAGAGCAGGCCGGAAACTATGAAGATACCGGGGCGAGCGTGGCTTTTTTCTATATCCGTAATGATGGTGTGGCGGTGGTGCGCAGATCGGATGATTATGTCCCTGCGATGATAAGGATGGCCGGAGGAAAATACATATTGGATGATGTGACGGGAGAGAATCATCTGTCTACCTCCAATATGCAGATGGAAGAGTTTTATCTGCGTGCGAAGGATGCGGATTATCTGGTCTATAACGGAACCACGGCAGGAGAAATCCACAGCATGCAGGAACTGCTGGAAAAGAGTGATCTGATGGAAGACTTTAAGGCCGTAAAAGAAGGGCATGTCTACGCGGTATCCAGAAACCTTTACCAAAGTACCATGTCACTTGGAACGGTGATCGCGGATCTGCATGGAATGCTTACGGGTGCACCGGAAGAAGAACTGGTCTTTTTGGAAAAACTGGAGTAGAATACGATTTATGGGAAACCGTATACAGCAAAAAGAGAAGGGGAGCGACGGCAGAACAAGAGTGTTCTTTTGGTGTCTGCTGTTGCTTCTTTTTTTGTTTGCTCTTATGCTGGCCAATCTGTGCATCGGCAGCGTGGATATCCCGTTTGCGCGTGTGATGTGCATCCTGACCGGAAGCCCATGGTTTGGCAGCGGCTGGGATAACGATTTTGTCAGCACGGTCATTTGGAAGATCCGTTTTCCGCGGGCCGTGGCGGCTGTGTTTCTGGGCGGAGCGCTGGCTCTTTCCGGCTATCTGCTGCAGACATTTTTTCACAATCCTATCGCCGGACCGTTTGTGCTGGGCATCTCCTCGGGAGCCAAGCTGTGTGTTGCACTGACCATGATCCTTACAGCACGTTATATGCTCGTTCTTCCTTCCGCTGTTTTGATCTTTGCGGCGTTTCTCGGTGCAATGATTTCCATGGGATTTGTACTCCTTTTATCGATGCGGGTGGAGCGGATGTCCCTGCTCATTGTGGCCGGCATCATGATCGGCTATATCTGTTCGGCGATCACAGACTTTGTGGTTACCTTTGCGGAGGATGCGCAGATCGTAAACCTGCATAACTGGACAAGAGGCAGTTTTTCCGGAATGAATGCGGAAAACGATGTGGTGATCATGCTGCTGACGGT
>JAFWRC010000327.1 GCA_017508825.1 Lachnospiraceae bacterium | reverse complement strand
TAAAACTTAAGGTTGATCAGCCCTTTTGCCGTAAGCATGCCTTCCTCGGTATTAAAGAACATGATAAGCCAGGCATATAAAACAAAGACAACCATTATGATGTTGTAGATCAGTCTTCCCCTCTTCATTCCTGCCTCCCATCACGGATTGCTTGCGTCAGCAGGCTGCCGTTGATCACATCCCCGTCCCGATATAACGGATCACGTCGTTTAAGTTTGGCAATACCACTTCCGCCAGTTCTTTCATCTCATCATCTGCCGGAAGCAGATCCGGGACCATGATCGCTCTTAATCCGCCGGCCTGTGCAGACCGGATACCGTTGTAGGAATCTTCGATCGCAAAGGCATTCTGCGGATCCACGCCGATCTTTTCGCAGGCCATTAGATAAATTTCCGGATCCGGCTTGCTCTTCGTCACCATATCTCCGGTGATGATCTCATCAAAATAGTTCAGGATCCCTGCCTGCTCCAATTGATACAATACCGTCTGTCTCCGTGTTGATGTCGCAAGGGCGATCTTTTTTCCCTGCTCTTTCAGATAATCCAGCAGTTCAAACACGCCTGCCTTCATCGGAAGTTTTCCGTCATCATACTTTTCATGAAAGATCACCGATGCTTCATGCGCAAATTCATCATAAGGAAATTCCGCGCCATAGGCTTCCAGCATGATCTCTCTGGTCCGGGTCATGGTCGTCCCGGTACACGCAAGAAAATTCTTCTCAATCTCTTTGATCCCGTACTTGTCTGCGATCTCTTTCCAGCAGTCAAAAACACAGCGCTCCGAATCGAAGATCACGCCATCCATATCAAAAACAACTGCTTCATATACCGACATAAGTGCTTCTCCCCTCTTTGTTTTCCAGATCAACAGTATAGCAGAAAAGCGTTTCTATGACAAAGTGCCGCGGAACTGCTTCATCAGATTTTCCAATTCCTGATCTACCGCCAGTTTCAGTTCCCTGGCAGACATTCTCCGGCAGTTGCTGCCCCACGCCGCCCCCTGGATCAGCAGATCCGAGGTGGCTACCGTCATATCGTATTGCCGGCCGTACTGTGCCGCCAGCCGCTCAATGTACTGGTCCGCCGTCTGTCCCTCTCCGGTATAGACGACCTTTAATCCCAAAAGATCCTGCTCCGAACTTTTCCTGCCCTTTACACGATAGGCATCGAATACCAGGATCACTTCACTGCCGAGCGCTCCCTGATAATTCGACATGATATCGATCAGTTCATCCCTGGCGCTGTCGATATTGACCGCTGCCAGCCCCTTCAGTTCTTCCCAGGCAAAGATGATATTGTACCCGTCCACGACCAGCAGTTTTTTCTTCCGCGCCACCGGGTGATAGGAATACTCTGCCGTATCCTCCGCATGGATATTCCTGTTTTCCTTTTCCCCGATGCCTTTGCGTTTTTCGTGCTCCGCTTTTACATTCGTATCACTGTTGGAATAAAAGGTACGGTTTAAGATCGCATCCACTTCGTCCGTGCCTATGCTTCCCGGCTCCGAAGTCTGCTTTTGCCTTGCCGTAAAGGTCTGTTCCTCTTTCCGCACATTATTCTCCGTAAAGGGCTGGTAATCGCTCTCCACGTGCATATAGTCGCGCACTTCGTTCCAGGGTACGACAAAGCCTGCCCCGTGCGCGCAGAAGACCGAATCCGGCGTATTGCGCAGATCGCTCTCCGGCAGATACTTCGCCTTTTCGATCACTTCCTCCGCATTATGACACGGCCCGTAACCGGACAGTTCCAGAGAAATCTGCCCCATCCCCTGGGTATAGGCTGCCAGATCTTTTGCGTAATTGCGTATCGCGCTGACCGGTGCCGTACCGGTCAGGATGGCTGTCTCCGTTCCGGTTTCCGGTGCATCCATCGTACCATGCATGTTTTCCACATCCGTCATCGCCCGTCCCAGATTACCTGTGGGCAGTTCCATACGGAAGCGGTAAAACGGTTCCAGCAGAATGCTCTCTGCCTGCATCAGTCCCTGCCGCACAGCGCGGTAGGTCGCCTGCCGGAAATCGCCGCCCTCGGTATGCTTCGGGTGGGCCCGGCCGGTCAGGATGCTGATCTTCATATCCGTGATGGGACTGCCCGTCAGCACACCACGGTGTACCTTTTCTTTCAGATGTGTCAGCACCAGCCGCTGCCAGTTTTTATCCAATATGTCTTCACTGCACAGGCTGCCGAAACTCAGCCCGCTGCCGCGCTCATCCGGCTCTAACAATAAATGGATCTCCGCATAATGCCGCAGCGGTTCAAAATGCCCGATCCCTTCCACCGGTGCCGCAATCGTCTCCTTATAGACCACCGAGCCTTCATCGAAACGGATGGCAATGCCAAAACGGTCCGATACCGTCCGTTTCAGCACTTCCAATTGCACTTCACCCATCACGCGGATCAGGATCTCTCTCTGCCGCTTTGCATTTTCCTCTTCACAAAAGATCCGAAGCTGCGGATCCTCTTCCTCCAGCATCCGAAGCTTCGTTAAAAGCACCGTATCATCCGTACCGTCCTCTGCCACCACACGGTAGGAAAGCACCGGCTCCAGAAAGCCGGAATGACTGCCGCTCAATGCGCCCAGTCCCATACCGAGCCGTGTTGCATTCAGCCCCGTCACGGCGCAGATCCGTCCCGCCGGCAGTTCCGTGGCCGTCTCAAACTTTTCTCCGGAATAGATACGGATCTGGTTCACCTTTTCCCGTACGGTCTCTTCCTCCCCGGCCCCTGCATATTCCAGCACATCCCGTCCATGCAGCACACCGCCCAGGATCTTTAAGTACGTCAGGCGCTCTCCTTTCGCATCCCGGCTGATCTTGAACACTCTTGCCGCAAATGCATCTCCGTATGCCTGCTCCGGGCTGTACTCCGCCAGTGCCTGCAGAAGCGCATCCACGCCTTCCATCTTCAGGGCCGATCCGAAAAAGACCGGGAACAGTTTGCGTTCCTGCACCAGTTTCCCGATCTCATTTTTGTCCGGTGCAAACGCCCCTGCCAGATACGCTTCCATCAGCGCATCATCACAGACGGCAACCGTCTCCAGATCCTCTTCCGAAAAACCGGTAAACGCCCTGCTGAAATCCACACAGTTTTCGTGAAGCCGTTTTTTCAACTCCGCCAATACGGCTTCCCCGTCTGCTCCGGGCTGATCCATCTTGTTGACAAAGAGGATCACCGGTATCCCGTAACGTTCCAGAAGCGACCAGATCGTCAGCGTATGGCCTTTCACACCATCCGCCGCGCTCACCACCAGGATACACAGATCCAGCACCTGCAGCACGCTTTCCGCCTCTGCGGAAAAGTCCACATGCCCCGGCGTATCCAGAAGCGTGATCCCCAGATCCTGATAGTTCAGCTCTGCCTGCTTGGATACGATGGTGATCCCCCGTTCCCGCTCCTGCGTATTATGATCCAGGAAACTGTCCCTCGAATCCACACGCCCCGCTTTGCGCAGCACTCCGGTCTTATACAGAAGCGCCTCGGTCAGCGTCGTCTTCCCCGCATCTACGTGAGCCAATATCCCCAGATTGATATGTCTCTGATTTCCCATAAATTCTCTATCCTTTCACTTGATCCTATTTTAAGGGATAATCCCCGCTTTTTCAAACGGCTTTTCTCTCCTCTTCAAATTCAGGTTTGTCGAGTCGGCGAGCCACGGGGACGGTTCTTGTGGCTAAAGATCTTCGATCTTGTTGCCACAAGAACCGTCCCCATGGCTCGCCAGAACCGTCCCTATGGCTCACCGACCGCTACATTTCGACAAACCGGAACTTATCAGCTTTTGGTTGGCAGGGCAAAATATGATATGGTAGAATGTAGCTATCTATTTGAAAAGGGGGTATTTCGAAATGTCTGACGTAATGAGCAGGAATCCGATCATCACCAATATGTATACTGCCGATCCGGCACCTATGGTATATGGCGACACACTGTATCTGTATACCACGCACGATGAGGATGAACTGATCAATAATTTCTACACCATGTTTGATTGGAGATGTTTCTCCACAAAGGATATGGTGAACTGGATCGATCACGGCAAGATCTTTTCCCTGGATGATATCGAATGGGCCGACGACCGTGCCTGGGCACCGCAGTGCATCGAGAAGAACGGTAAGTTCTATCTCTACTGCCCGGTACACAAAAAGGATGGCGGTATGGCCATCGCCGTGGGGATTTCCGACAGCCCGACGGGACCGTTTAAAGATCTGGGACATCCCCTGGTGGACGAAGGTGACTGGAACGATATCGATCCGACCGTATTTGAGGACGAGGATGGCAAGGTATATCTGTACTTCGGCAATCCCGAGCTGCGCTACGTGATCCTGAATGACGATATGGTCTCCTATGATGAATCCGTCGGCATTGTAAAGATCCCCATGACCGTGGAATCCTTCGGCAAAGGCAGCCACAACACCGGTACCTCCTATGGGGAAGGTCCCTGGTTCTACAAGCGTAACGGCCTGTACTATATGGTCTATGCCGCATTTGCAGAGGGTGAAAAACGCAACGAACACTTTGCGTATTCCACTTCCGATTCTCCGACAGGACCATGGGTATACCGTGGTGTCCTGATGGAAGAAGGCCCCTGCTTTACCAACCATCCGGGCATCTGCGATTACAAGGGCCATTCCTATCTCTTCTATCACACCGATGAACTGCCCGGCGGAAGCCTCTTCCACCGCAGTGTCTGCGTTGCAGAGTTTTCCTACAACGAAGACGGCACTATCGACACGATCGCAAAATGCTCCGGAGTAAAGGGCATCTGATAAGTTTACGGAGGACGGCGTTATGGCATTGAAACCGGATAAGATCCGCAGGGATATGACCTTTGATACTTTTACCGATGGTAATGTATTGTACGGAAAAAAGAAAGACCGGCTGCCGGCTATGGGCTGGAACAGCTGGAATGCCTTTGGCAGCGGTAACACGGAAGCCCTGACAAAACAGATGGCAGAATGTCTGAACAAACTGGGGCTCAACGAACTGGGCTACGAATACGTGGTTCTGGATGACGGCTGCTACAAACCGGAGCGCGTGGACGGAAAGCTTTCCAACGAAGAAATCAAGTTTCCAAGCGGTTTCCGCGCACTGGCCGATCATCTGCACAAGGCCGGACTGAAATTCGGCATGTACAATGATGTGGGCACCAATCTCTGCGCCGGCGCTGCGGTCGGAACCTGCGGCCACGAAAAAGAAGATGCACAGAGCTATATCGACTGGGATGTGGATTTTCTCAAAGTCGACAACTGCTACTATCCCTATGACAACGCAACCTTTTCCGATCCGGAGAATGCCCGCTTTGTCTATGCGCCGAATATCCGCTCCATCCGCATCGGCAATAAAAAATATACTGCCGTTAAGGACGGACAGATCAGCGGTCCCGTTGCATCTGCAAAAAAAGAAGGCTATGTCACCGGTATCGGCACTTTTGACGGCACCGGCCCCCGTTACTCACCGCTCGGTCTGCGCAGCAGCGAGCTGGTCTTTACGGTGACCGGTAAACAGGATAGTGAAACGACGCTGATTATCGAATATGCCACCGGGAAACGCGAAGGCGTAGGCGAATGGCTGCAGCTGGCCGTAAATGATGAGCGTGTTTATGACGCGCTCCTGCCCGCAACCGACAGCGAAAACTCTTTTGTACTGAGCAAAGAGATCACGATCCGTTTGAAAAAAGGCAGCAATACGATCCGCCTGATGAATCACAGGCGGCAGGAAAATACCTTAAACTCGTATGCAAAGCTCCTGAAATATCTGAAGGAAGCTGCACCGGAAAAAGACATTCTCTACTCCGCCTGCGAATGGGGAAAGACACAGCCCCAGAACTGGGCCGGAAAGGTCTGCGATTCGTGGCGCATCTTAAATGATATCACTTTCCGTGTGGGACGTGACGGGGATCCGGGACACGGTGACTGGGTCAGCGACTACACCTGCAGTGTCACCTCTCAGTACAACAAAGCCGTGATCATGGACCGCTTCGCCGGTCCTGACAAAGGCTGGAACGATCCGGATATGCTGATGATCGGTATGGAAGGACTGAACCTGACACAGAACAAAACCCATATGGCCATGTGGTGTATGATGAACTCGCCTCTGATGCTGGGGCTGGATCTGCGTCGTGTAAAGAAGGGCGATGAACTCTATGAAATCATCGCCAACCGCGAACTGATCTCTGTTAATCAGGATCCGCTGGGCATCCAGGCAAAGCGCCTGTATTGTTCTCTGGCGCCGAAACGCCCCTCGTCCAGCTATGTGCGTGATATCCACCGCGTGGACATCCTGGCCAAACCGCTTTCCGGCGGACGTTTCGCCATCAGCTTTATCAATGTGAGTGAAGAAACTCAAAAGGGTGACTTTGCCCTCTCTGTGGAGACGATACGCAAAAATTTCAAAGGTCTGATCGGCGAAGGCAGTCATTACGACACGCTGGATGTATGGACCAAGGAATGCAAGACCAGCCGCGACGGCATCTTCCGGGTAAAGAAACTCAAAGCCTGTGAAAATGTGACGCTGATCGTCACGCCCAGGCCGTAAAGCGATGCCGGAAATGGAGATCTCTTTAGAACAATTCATTCATGACCTTTGGGACAGTTATGAAAAGCGCTGCCCTTCTTCCCATACCGCGGAAGAAGGACAGCGTTTTAAGATGACCGTTCACGGTATCTTTTCCACACAGCAGTTAAAAGATCCGGCACTGCGCAGGGATGCAGCACGGCTCTTTCATATCTTTCTGTTACAGATCGCCAAACTTCCCGATGAAGACTGGGGAGACTATGCGCACCTGAAGGATCTCTACGACTGCAGGATCTGCGCCAATGCCATCGCTCAGGTCTGTGTACGAAATCTGATGCAGCCCATAAGCCGGACGGAATTCGGCAGCCTGCATCCCCTCTCCGAAAAAGAGGCATCCGATGCGATCGAATGTCTCCTGTCATTACTCTAATTCTGTCCGCGTTCTTCCGGTTTCTCCATTCCGCCTTGTCCTCCGTGACCACCCGGGCGCCCCATTCCTTCCGGCGGTGTCATTCCTTCCGGTCGTTGCGAACCTTCCGGTCGTTCCATTCCTTCCGGTCGCTGCGAACCTTCCGGTCGTTCCATTCCTTCCGGAAAACCACCTCTTCCACCAAAACCTCCCGGGCCTCCCATAAACTGGTTCGTGATCGTATTGGTCTCCTCACCGTTCTCTATGATGGTGCCACCGTTGTATTCTGCCTTACCGTCATAATCAAAAGTCGAGTTGCCGTCAATGCGGATCGTTCCGCCGTTAATGATGATATCCCCATTAGCGTCCACACCGTCAGTATCTCCGGCTCCCATGGTGATGGTCACATCGCCACCGTTCATTTCAAACAGCGGTGTAAGGGAGGAAGATTTCTGTGCTGCATTGATCCCGTCATCCGAAGCGGTGATGACGATCGTTCCACCGTTGATCTGTATATCCGTAGCTTCAATCCCTTCCGCCGCATCCAGCACCATCTCCCCGGCATCGATCCTTACGATCGTTGTTGCATGGATCGCATCATCTGCCGCCGCGATCTGCAGGGATCCGCCACCGATATAGATTGTTCCCGTCGTGTCATCATCGTCATTTTCCGCGTGAAGACCGTCATTGCATTTCGAGACTACTATGGTTCCGTCCGAGATCTCGATCTCTTCGTGCGCCTCGATCGCACTTCTCTCACAGGAGATCTCATAAGAACCGCCGGTGATCTTAATGCCGTCTTTGCTTGTGATCCCATTGTCGGTTGACACCACCTGCAGGCTGCCCGTACCATTCAGTACCAGATTATCTTTCGAAAAGATCACAGCATCCGTATTGGTATCTCCATCCGCTGTGAAGGTCCCGTTCACCGTCAGCCGGTTATTTCCGGATACGGTAGTGAGAAACACTTTATCGGCACTGCTCACATAGATGCACGGGGTATCCGTATTTGTGATCTGCAGATCATCCAGCACCAATTGCACTTTGTCTTTACTGTCTGCTGCCACACGGATCGTCACATTCTCTGCCTGGCCGCTCAGCACATACACGCCCTCGGTATCAATGACGATGTCTTCTCCGTCGCTTACGGTCAGGTATACTGCTTCGGACAGATCCGGCGTCTGCTGCTGATCCCGCTCCGTAAACATCTCCTCCGTATCGATCACTTCAAATACCGCCGATCCTGCTGCCGCATTCTCACTTGCCAGCGGCGACAGCGTCATTTCGGTATTCTCCACCACCGCTTCGATCTGCTCCTCTTCTTTGTTCTCCGCCGTTATCGCCCCGGTCCCATCCGCCTGTCCGCAAGCGGTAGCGACCAGTGTGGTTGCCAGAATCACTGCCACGATCTTTTTCTTCATATCGATATCCTCCGATCTTTTCGAATTATTTACAGCGTATCCGTTGCTTCGATCATCCGTCCCAGACTGATATCCAAGTTTCCGTTCAGGGTTCGCAGTTCGTCCAGAAATTCTCTGGTGGAAACATCATCTTTCAGGATCACGCTCAACGTCAGCTTGTAAAGACTGCCCATATTAGCCGTGCGTACTTCATCATAGTCATATTCCTTCAGATATTTTTGAAAAGTATCTTCAAACCGCTCTTCATAGTCCAGATTTTCCGGAACCGAGATCCGCAGCCGCCTTACACCCTGATCCGCCTCTCCGAAACAAGTCAGGTTCAGGATCAGCTGCAATGCCGAAACCACTACCGTAAACAGCAGAGCGATACAGACATATCCCATTCCGGTTGCCAGCCCGGCTGCCATTGCCAGAAAGATTCCCGCGATCTCCTGCCCCCGTCCCGGTGCGGAACGAAAACGTACCAGACTGAATGCTCCCGCCACAGCGACTCCGGCTCCGATATTTCCATTCACCAGGATGATCACCAGTTCCACGATCGCCGGAAGCAGAAACAAGGTGACGATCAGGCTCTTGGTATATTTGTTCTTGATCATATACGAGGCTGCAATGATCAATCCGCAAAGAAATGCCGTAAATGTTGTGACGGCAAAATCACTTCCCGTAAAGGTTCCATTGGTTAAGATGCTCGAAAAAATATTATTCCACATAAGCCGCTTCTCCTTTCCTGAATATGGTCTGTATCGGTCTTCCCGTGTTTTCGCTTCGTTCCCGGATCCTTTCCCGCTCTCTTCTTATCATATCCGCATACCCTGCACCATACTTGGAAAAAGATGTGGGAAAGATGTTCAGTTCGCTGAGTTTTCGGGACAGTTCCAGGGGAAACGCATTGGCTACTTTGATCTCCATCAATTTCTGCTCCGGTGCCAGCAGTGGATGCCCCTTGGTGATCCGTCGCAGATCCGTGCATTCCGCATTCCACTCGATCTCACTGTCAAAGGTCACCCGGAAATCCGGATCCTCGATCCCCGCCATAGCGATCCGGTCATAACAGATACTCATCGCCGGATACAGTTCTCCGTAAAACTCCCGGAATGCTTTGATCTCTTTTGCGATCTGCGTTGTACCGAGCTCTGCACCGTTCCCTGCCAGATAATCGTGAAGCTTTTTATAGTTTCCCGACATCCTTCGTTTATATACGATGCCGTCATATTTCTTTTTGATCTCCACAAATGCATTGGTGTCGTCTTTTGTATCTCCGTAGGTCCTGAGCCGCAGCTTTTCTTTATACAGCGGCTTCTCCATCGATGTCCGGATCAATCTGTAGTCTTCCGTATCATAGTAAATATTGTTGATCCGCGATATGCCGTATGCATCCACCTTCGCGATGGTCAGCAGATATTCCATCAAGCCATCATACTGTTCTTTCTTCAGCAAATACTTGATCTCCGTCCTTTGAAAGACTTCTCTGTATTCGCCCATATCCGATCATCCCTTTCTTAGTTTTATTACCGTTTTTTGTTTCCGGCTTTCCTTCTATGGTGACAGGATACCGCTGTAAGCTTAAATGAAAGTTAAAAAAACAAGAAAATCAAAAAAATTTTCAAAAAGCAAAAAAGCCCATAGCATTTTGATCTGCTATGAGCTCTGTTATTACGGATGTTATCTTTATTATACTTCGAAGATCAAATCGCCATAAGTCGGGAATGGCCACAGCTCCTTATCCACGATGCGCTCCAGGGCATCTGCCGGAGTACGCAGGGCTATCATATCCACGCAAATGGTATCGCGATAGTATACGGCCTGCTTCTTGCCTTCCAGCTTGGCTGCCTTCGCCACATCCTTCTCCAGCGTCTCTACCGCTTTCTGCACTTCATCCAGCAGGGCATTGGCATCCTTGAGCAGCTTCTTCTGTGTCTTCGGCTCCACGCCGGCTTCCTTGATGGCGATCACGGTCTGTGCCAGGCCACCGGTATAATCGGTCACGGCCGGGATGATCTGCTTCTTCGCCATATCGATCATGGTCAGCGCTTCGATATTGATGGTCTTGGAGTAGGTCTCATACAGGATCTCTGCACGGGACTGCAGCTCCGTCTTGGTAAAGATCTTGAAACGCTCAAACATCTTCACCGCTTCCGGCTTGAGCAGCGCGTCTACGGATTCTACCATAGACTTGATGTTCGGCAGGCCGCGTCTTGCCGCTTCTTCTACCCACGCTTCGGAATAACCGTCACCGTTGAAGATGATGCGCTGATGATCCGTTAAGTATTCCTTGATCAGATCATGTACTGCCAGATCAAAGTCTTCTGCCTTTTCCAGTACATCCGCCGCTTCACAGAAAGCTTCCGCAACGATCGCATTCAGCGTAGTGTTCGGTCCCGCCACGGAATCGGAAGAACCGACCATACGGAACTCAAATTTATTTCCGGTGAATGCAAACGGTGACGTACGGTTACGGTCCGTTGCATCCTTTTCCAGATCCGGCAGCGTAGACACACCGGTCATCAGCTTGCCGCCCTTCTTACTCTTCTTCGCCTCACCGGTGGATACCAGCTGCTTCACCACATCTTCCAGCTGATCGCCCAGGAAGATGGAGATGATCGCCGGCGGTGCCTCATCCGCACCCAGACGGTGATCGTTACCAACATCCGCAGCCGACTGACGCAGCAGATCCGCATGCTCGTCTACGGCCTTAATGATGCAGGCCAGTACCAGCAGGAACTGGATATTTTCATTCGGTGTATAGCCCGGATCCAGCAGGTTCACGCCGTTGTCCGTTACCATCGACCAGTTGTCATGCTTACCGGAACCATTCACGCCTGCAAACGGTTTTTCGTGCAGCAGGCAGTTCATACCGTGACGACCCGCTACTTTCTTCATGGTCTCCATCACCAGCTGGTTGTGGTCGATGGCCACATTGCCGCTCTCATAGATCGGTGCCAGCTCATGCTGTGCCGGAGCCACTTCGTTATGCTGTGTCTTGGCTGTTACGCCCAGCTTCCACAGCTCTACATTCAGATCCTTCATAAATGCACCGATGCGCTCACGGATAGCGCCGAAGTAATGATCCTCCATCTCCTGGCCCTTCGGTGCCGGTGCGCCAAACAGGGTGCGTCCTGCAAAGATCAGGTCTTCTCTCTGCAGATATTTCTCATGGTCTACCAGGAAATACTCCTGCTCCAGACCTACGGAAGTGGTTACTTTCTTTGCTGCGGTATTGCCAAACAAACGCACGATACGCAGTGCCTGCTCATTCAGAGCTTCCTCAGAACGCAGCAGCGGTGTCTTCTTATCCAGCGCTTCGCCCGTATAAGCGCAGAACGCTGTGGGGATACACAGGATCTTGCCCGTGGCATCTTCTTTCAAAAAGGCCGGGGAAGTGATATCCCACGCGGTATAACCTCTTGCTTCAAAGGTTGCACGCAGACCGCCGGACGGGAAGGAAGAGGCATCCGGTTCGCCCTTGATCAGCTCCTTACCGGAAAACTCCATCCATGTTCTGCCTTCTTCATCCGGATGTGTGATGAAGGAGTCATGCTTTTCCGCCGTGATACCGGTCAGTGGCTGGAACCAGTGGGTGTAGTGCGTTGCGCCGTTTTCCACCGCCCAGTCCTTCATTGCTTTTGCCACCACATCTGCGGAAGTTCTGGAAAGCTCACCGCCTTCCTCCATCACCTTCATCACTTCTTTAAACACCGCGCGCGGCAGACGCTCACGCATCTTGCCCACAGTGAATACGTTCTTACCGAATAATTCTTCGATATTGATCTGTTCTGTCATTTTGACCTCCATGAGTCTGTTTTATTTCGAATTGCTATATACAATACCGCAATATTGCTTTTTTTGCAAGTTATATATTACTAACCCATTTGCCGGTGAGCCACGGGGACGGTTCTTGTGGCAACAAGATCGAAGATCTTTAGCCACAAGAACCGTCCCCATGGCTCACCGTTTATCGGCTTCCTTCCATACGAAGCAGGTCGCCCTCTTCCGGCTGCCCGGAAAGCGTCAGCCAGATGGTCTCGGATGCATGCGGACAGCTGTCCACCGCTTCGCCTTCCGTATTGTGCATCGCCAGGACTTTTACCTGCACGTCACGTCCGTCTGCCTTCATGATCTCGATCGTATCGCCGACGGAAAATTTATTTCTCTGGGTAATACGGCAGCGGCCGTCTTTGATCTCCTCGATCCATCCTAAATAAATATACTCACTGATGTAGGTATTGCTGTCGTAGATCTGCGAATTTTCATCCGGCTTGCCGAAATAGAATCCTGTGGAATACCTGCGGTACGTACATTTGCGGATCTCCGCGCGCAGCCAGTCCAGATGCGCACGGTAGCACTCTTCCGATTCCATATAGAAATCAATGGCTTTCCGGTAGGTTCTCGCCACCATCGCCACATACAATGCCGTTTTCATGCGGCCTTCGATCTTGTAACTGTCAATCCCCGCTGCCACCAGCTCCGGTATATATTCCACCATGCACAGATCCCGGGAATTGAAGATGTATGTTCCGCGCTCATTTTCGTACACCGGCAGATACTCGCCCGGCCTGGTCTCTTCCATCACCGCATATTTCCAGCGGCAAGGATGGGTACAGGCCCCGCGGTTTGCATCCCGTCCGGTAAAGTAGTTTGACAAAAGACAGCGGCCGGAATAGGAGATACACATCGCACCATGGATAAAGCTCTCGATCTCCATATCTTCGGGGATGTGTTCGCGGATCTCTGCGATCTCCCGCAGGGACAGTTCCCTGGCCGTGACTACGCGCTTCGCCCCCAGCCGGTGCCAGAAGAGAAACGTCTCATAATTCGTATTGTTTGCCTGTGTGGAAATATGGATCTCGATCTCCGGGCAGATCTCTTTTGCGATCGTAAACATCCCGGGATCCGAAATGATCAGCGCATCCGGCTTCAGCTCTTTCAATTCCGCAAAGTACTTTCTCGCTTCCGCAAGGTCATAATTATGCGCCAGGATATTCGCCGTCACATGCACCTTTGCTCCGTGTGCATGCGCATAGGCGATGCCTTCCGCCATATCTTCTTTGGAAAAGTTTTTTGCCTTCGCCCGCAGGCTGAAGACTTCGCCGCCGATATATACCGCATCGGCGCCGTAACGCACCGCGGTCTTTAAGACTTCCAAGCTGCCGGCAGGAACCAAAAGTTCCGGGCGCTTACTGTTATTATTTGACATAATTTTCCTCGATTAGCAACTGTATCGTTTCCCCCTCATCAGCCAGCTGCGCTGACAGCTTCCCCCAGGGGGAAGCCAGGAGATTACCAGACTGTTTTCTTCACGCTCAGCGCCATCCCGTCGCCCACGTTTAAGATCGTGGAATCCAGCATCTCACTGTGCATCAGTTCATACAGATACTCCCGCATCCGGGCGTGGATCGTGCGATCTCTCCTGGTCACCGCATAGCGCGATTCCAGCAGATCCCCGTCCTGCAATACATTGTCGGTGATCAGCAGCCCGCCGGGAGCCAGCAGTCGCAATACCTCCGGCAGAAACGCCGAATACTGGCCTTTTGCAGCATCCATAAAGATCATCGGATAGGTTCCGTCCAGTGTTTTTAATACTTCCTGTGCATCGCCTTCCAGCAGCGTGATCTGAGCATCTGCGCCGTTTTTGACAAAATTTGCCCTTGCGATGGGAATACGTTTTTCATAATTTTCGATCGTGGTGATCCGGGCCGTTCTGCCGGAAGCCTCCCACATCAGAAGCGCCGAAAAACCAACTGCCGTACCGACTTCCAGTATCTGTTCCGGTTTACTGTATCTTACCAGAAAACGCAGCAATTGCTGCGTTTCTTTTCGAATGATCGGAACCATATCGGCGACAGCCTGCTGCTCCAGATCCGTCAGCCACTGCGGGCATTCCGGTTCCAGCGATTCAATAAACGAACGGATCCTCTCTGCGCTGATCACTATTCTGCTTCCCCGCCTTCACCGCTTTCTTCGGTGCTTTCTTCACTGTTTCCGTCGATGGTTTCATCCTCCAGCACCAGTTCGGATGATTCCTCGCTGTTGCCGCTGATCTCCTCATCCTCCAAATCATCCACGGAATTGGCCGCCATCACGCCCATCATCTCCTCGGGCGTCATTGCCGTACTCAGCTCGTATACTCCGGGCTGCAGTTTCTTATGGTAGGTCGAGAACATCTCCTGCAGATAGAACAGATACGCATCGCGGATCAGTCCTTTTCCTTCCAGGATCTCGCCGATCTCCATTACGGATTTGCCCTCTACGATCGCAACCGACATAGTCAGACCGGGCTCCGGACTCACCGGTGTCTCCGCAAAAATACGATAACCGAAATCATAAGCGTTCAATGCGGAACGGTATACCAGCATCATGATCACGATGCTCATTACCAGACCAAATATTAATCTTACAATGGACCAGGCCACTCTTCTGGCTCTCACTTCTTTTTTCCTCTGCTTCTGTTATTTTTTCCCGTGGGGAATACTTCTGACCGCCGGTCATTCAAAGTCGATCCCGGATACGACACGGTCAACGATCTCCTGCAGCATCCGGCACAGGGCAAGCTCCGCTTCCAAAAACTCCCTGGCTCTGGTCTCTTCGGTCAGCTCCATGTTGGCCTGCTCAAATGCTTCGATCCGGTCCTCCAGGGTCCCGTCGTCCGGCGAATTCTGCAAACGGTAGATCTCCGCCCGGTATTCATCCACCCGCTTCTTCAGTTCCGGGTCACTCTTGAGTGCGGTAAGCTTTCTGCCATACTGCTTGTATGTCTCCGAATGCCGTACTGCTTCGATCAGTACAAAAAGCTCGTTATCTACCTCTGTCATAATGCCCCTCCCCCTGACAATAGGATGATCTGCTTAATCAATATCCATGATCACCGGCAGCACCATCGGACGGCGTTTGGTCTTTTTCCAGACGTACTCGCCTACCGCCTCTTTGATATTATTCTTCAGGCGGCTCCTGCTGCCGACATTTTCTTTTTCATAAAACTCACAGATCGTATCATCCACCAGCATATGGATGTCTTCCAGCAGTTCATCTGCCTCTTTCACATAGACAAAACCGCGTGTTACGATCTCCGGTCCGGAAACCACACGGTTTTCCCCGTCCATTACCAAAGCCAGCAGCATGATGCCGTCATCGGCCAGACGCTGCCGGTCACGGAGTACCACATTTCCTACGTCACCGACACCAAGACCGTCGACAAATACAAAACCGCTCTGTACATGTCCGGCCTTATCCGCCTTATCACCTCGAATCTCAAAAACATCACCGCTGGCGAGCAGGAAGATATGATCCTTCTCCACACCCATCTGCGCAGCGATCTTTGCCTGAGCCTTTAAATGCTTGTATTCGCCATGCACCGGGATCGCATATTTCGGTCTTGTCAGCGCATAGATCAGCTTGATCTCTTCCTGGCATGCGTGTCCGGATACATGGGCATCCTGAAAGATCACGTCCGCTCCCTTCTGGAAGATCTCGTTGGTGATCTTGGTCACGGCTTTTTCATTGCCCGGGATCGGATGGGAGGAAAACAGTATCGCATCCCTCGGTCCGATCATCACCTTTTTATGCGTTCCGTTTGCCATACGCGCCAACGCTGCCAGACGTTCTCCCTGGCTGCCGGTCGTAATGATCACGGTCTGTTCCTGGGGATAATTACGCAGCTGATCCAGATCCACCAGCGTATCTTCCGGCACACTTAAGCGCTCCAGTTCGATCGCCGTCTGGATGATATTGACCATACTGCGGCCTTCGACCGCACACTTTCTGCCGTAGCGGTGCGCCGTGTTGATGATCTGCTGCACACGGTCCACATTGGACGCAAAGGTCGCCACGATCAGACGCTTGTCCTTCTGCGCTTCAAAAATATTGTTCAGTGTCTGTCCCACCGTGCGCTCGGACGGTGTAAAGCCCGGCCGTTCCGCATTCGTGGAATCGCACATCAGGGCCAGAACGCCTTTTTTGCCCAACTCACCGAAACGCTGCAGGTCGATGGCATCCCCGTAGATTGGTGTATAGTCCACCTTGAAATCGCCGGTGTGCACGATAATGCCCTGCGGCGTATAGATTGCCAGTGCCGCCGCATCCGAAATGCTGTGATTCGTGCGGATAAACTCCACATGAAAATCGCCCAGCGTAATGGTCTGCCCGAAGGTGATCACCTTACGTGTCACCAGATCCAGCATATTATGTTCTTCCAGTTTGTGCTCAATGATACCGATGGTCAGCTTGGTCGCATAAACCGGTACATTCAGCTGCCGCAAAATATACGGCAGGGCTCCGATATGATCTTCGTGCCCATGCGTGATCACAAAGCCCTTTACTTTATCAATGTTCTCCACCAGATAGCTGACATCCGGGATCACCAGATCCACGCCGTACATATCATCTTCCGGGAACCCCAGCCCGCAGTCGATGATCATGATGGAGTCCGCGCATTCCAGCGCGGTAATGTTCATTCCGATCTGCTCCATGCCCCCCAGTGGAATGATCCTGAGTGGCGGTGCATCTGCATTTCCTGTCTTCTTCACGTGCAACCTCTTATCTAATTATACCAGGTCAGTATCCTCCAGCAGATTGGCAAACACGTCTCCGATCGCCTGCAATTCCTGATCGTCTTCCACAAATTCAAAAACCGCCTCTTCCGAGCCTTTCTCGGAAAGGTCCTTTAAGATCATCGCATCTCCGTCACCTTCCGCAACATCCGTCACGAGATAATAATCCACGCCTCCCATGGTGGTCTGCTCCAACACATAAAAGGTGACTTCTTCGCCGTCGATCGTCAGTCGGATCGTATCCAATTCTGCTGCCATTACCTAACCTCTTTTCCTACGCCTTGTTTGACAAACTGTCCAGATATCCCTGCAGGATAAATACCGCCGCGATCTCATCCACCAGTTCCTTGCGTTTCGCGCCGCGGATCCCTGCTTCGGACATATACCGGTCTGCAGCCACGGTCGTCAGACGTTCATCCCACAGGATAACCTCCAGACCGGTCCTGCGCTCCAGCATTTCCTGAAACTCTTTTGTTTTTTCCACACGTTCGCCTTCGCTGCCGTCCATATTTTTGGGCAGTCCCATAACGATACGTTCTACACCGTATTCCACGATCAGTTCTTCGATACGCGCGCAGGTCTGCCGCAGCTTGCTCTCCCGCTCCCTGCGAACGATCTCTTTGCCCTGCGCTGTCAATCCCAGTTCATCGCTGATCGCAACACCTACCGTCTTTGAACCGAAGTCCAGGCCCATGATACGCATCAGTCTTCGATCTCCTCAGCCCCCGGCCAGTTGTTGTTACGGATATACTCGGTCAACAGTTCCTCTACCAGCTCGTCACGCTCTGCCTTCATGATGATGCTGCGCGCATTTTTAAAGCTAGTGATGTACGTCGGATCGCCGGACATAATGTAGCCCACGATCTGGTTCACCGGATTGTACCCTTTCTCCTCCAGCGCATAATAGACTTCCTCCAGGATCGTCCTTACGCTGTCTACCGGCTCCACTTCAACTTTGAAAAATTGAGTATTGCTTACGCCTTCTGCCATCTTTGATTCCTTCTTTCTTGTAATGGATTATTTTATATATTCTGCTTTACGCAGATTATGCTCACTATATCTAGTGTATTATTATAGCCTATTTTACTATATTATTCAAATTATTTATGTAAATCCCTGATATCAGCAGATCGCAGCCTGCAGGATACCGTCAGTCAGTTCGTCCCCCAAGCGGACCGTCCGGATCTGCCCGGAAAGGTCTTCGGGAGATTCCACGGCAACTTTGATATATTCACGGGTATGCCCCACCAGATAGTTCCTTTCTCCGATCTGCTGGACTTCTTCGAAAAGCACCTCACAGCCGCTTCCGATGCGGTCTTTTCGGAAGTCCTCGGAAAGCCGCTTTTCCACCGCTTCGAGCCGGTCGGAACGTTCCGCTTTCTGCGCTTCCGTCAGCTGCCCCGGCATGGTTGCCGCAGGCGTGCCTTTCCGCTTGGAATATTTAAAGATGTGCATCTCATAAAAACCGATCCGCTCGGCAAAGGCAAGTGTTTCCGCAAACTCTTCCTCCGTCTCCCCCGGGAAGCCCACGATGATATCCGTCGTGATGGCCGGACGGTCAAACGCTTCCCGAAGAAGCTCTGCGCAGTGTGCAAAATCCGCGGTCGTATACTGCCGGTTCATCCGTTTCAATACCGTATCGCTGCCACTCTGTAAGGACAGATGGAAATGCGGGCAGATCGTCTTCATCCCGGCAATCCCTGCGACAAACGACGGCGTAATGATACGCGGCTCTAAGGAAGACAGGCGGATCCGCTCCACTCCCGGGATTTCCTCCATTGCCTGCAAAAGCTGTAGAAGCGATTTTTCATGGAACTGGTTTGCCATGGGCTTTTTATCCGGATGCGCCAGATCATAGCCGTAGGACGAGATATGGATCCCGGTCACCACAAACTCCCGGCAACCGGCTTCCGCCAGGCCCCACACTTCTTTCAGGATCTCCTCCGGGCGGCGGCTGCGCACGCGCCCCCTGGCATACGGGATGATGCAATAGGTACAGAACTGGTTGCAACCATCCTGGATCTTGATATACGCCCTGGTATGCTCGGAGATTTTTTTGAGCTGCATATCTTCGTACTCACAGCCACGGTTCACATCGATCACGGAACGGTTCCCCAGCGTTTTGTCCGCTTCTTCGTGTGTCTTCAGCCCCAAAAATTCCGTCAGGAGCTGTACCAGTTCCCCTTTTTTGTTATTACCGATGCACAGGTCGATCCCTTCATCTTTCAGCGCGCCTTCCAGCCCTGTCTGCACATAGCATCCGACGGCTACGACCACACTGTCCGGATTCTGTTTCTTCGCCCGGTGCAGCATCTGCCGGCTCTTCCGGTCTGCGATGTTCGTCACGGTACATGTGTTGATGATCACTACATCCGCAGGCTCCGTAAACGGCACGATCCGATAGCCGTTTTCCCGCAGCAGTTCCTCCATCACGTCCATTTCGTAGGCGTTCACTTTGCAACCCAGATTATGTAATGATGCGGTTTTCGCCACTTTCTTCGTTTCCGATTTCAGTTCATTCATATTGACTTATTTTCCTATTTGCTCTAATATAATTTATATGAATCCAGAAAGGAGTACTAATAAATGAAGACAACACAGATACTGATTGATTCCATCGACAAGGTAAAATCTTTTGTAAATGAGATCACAAAGTTTGAATGTGACTTCGATCTGATCTCCGGCCGTTATCTCATTGATGCCAAGTCCATCATGGGTATTTTCAGTCTCGATATCTCCAAACCGATCGATCTGGATATCCATGTGACCGACGAAACGGAAGCTGCAGAGATCATGAAAGCGATCGATCCTTATCTCGCGAAATAACAGCTGCCTATATGATCCTGATATAACAGGCGCCCGGTTCCCTTTGGGAACGGGCGCTTTTTTCTTCTCTGTTTCAGCCTACCTTGATCACTTCTCTGCCGGAAACGGCTGTCTCTACCATCTCATCGATCTGATCCTTCAGGAATTCCTCATGTCTGCGGATCACCTTTGCACTCGGTTTCGTCACGGGATGTTTCGCCACCCAGATGGTACAGCAGTCCTCAAACGGCAGGATCGACGTCTCAAAAGCCCCGATATCTTTGGACACCGTCACGATCTGCTCCTTGTCAAAACCGATAAGCGGCCGGAATACCGGAAGTGTTTCGCACACTTCGTTTGTGACCAGCAGGCTGGCCATGGTCTGGGAAGCCACCTGCCCGATGGACTCACCGGTCACCAGAGCCAGACAGTCATGCTCCAGCGCGATCCTCTCCGCGATGCGCATCATATAACGCCGCATAATGATCGTCAGCTCATCGTGCGGACATTTCTCATAGATATATTTCTGGATTTCCGTAAAGTTGATCACATGCAGATAGATCTCTCCGGCATAATCCGATACGATCTTTGCCAGATCCACTACCTTCTGCTTCGCGCGCTCGGAAGTATAAGGCGGCGCATGGAAATACACTGCATTCAGTACCACGCCACGCTTGGCGATCATATAACCTGCTACCGGTGAATCAATCCCACCGGACAAAAGCAGCATCGCTTTTCCGCCGGTCCCGGTCGGCATACCGCCGGCTCCCGGAATGCTTAACGAATAGACATAGATCTTCTCCCGGACCTCGATGTGCAGCATGATCTCCGGTTCCTTTACGTCTACATGCATCCCCGGAAAGGCCTCCAGGATAGCTTCTCCCATCTTCGCATTGATCTCCATTGATTCGATGGGATAGTTCTTCCGCGCTCTTCTTGCATTTACCTTAAAGGTGCCTGTCTGCTCCGGATACGTTTCGCGGATATACTCGCAGACACGTTCTTTGAGCACCTCAAAGCCCTCATCCTCAAGCACAACTACCGGACAGATCGCCGTGATGCCGAATACCTTCTGCATCGCCGCTACCGCCCCGTCATAATCAAAGCCCGGTTCCGTATCCACATGCACACGTCCCTGGGTTTTATACACATGAAAAGAACCGTCCACCGTTTTCAATGCACGGCGCAACTGCTTTACCAGCGCATCCTCAAAAATGGGGCGGTTTTTTCCTTTGATCGCGATCTCTGCGTATTTAATTAAAAAAGCCTGAAACATAAATCCTCTCTCATCCGTTCCGGGTCTGGCACTGGAACATACGGTTCTTCATCTCCGTATATTGCTGCTGACTGATCGGGATGTAATCCTGGTTCTTCATCGTTGCCTGATAACGCTCGATATTCTCCACCTCCAAAAGGTTGACGATATAGGAACGGTGGCAGCGGAAGAACTGGTCCGGCAGCATCTTTTCCAGATCCGAAATCTTCATATGCGTGATCAGCCTGCGGTCCTTAAGTGTCAGTTCCACATCTCTCGCCTGGCTCTCCGCGTAGATGATCTCCTTGTAGTTGATATTATAGAGTTTGCCTTCCGATGTAACGGAAAGTCCTTCCTTCTGAGCGGTCTTGCGGTAAGAGATCAGCAAAGCCTCTTTCAGCATTGCGCTGTCAACCGGTTTCTTCAGATAACGCAGTGCATTCACCTTATATCCTTCCAATGCAAACTCTGCCGTGGAAGAGATAAAAATGATATCCAGACGTTCCCCGATCCCGCGCAGACGCTCTGCCGCTTCGATCCCGTTCATCCCCGGTGCAAGGATATCCGAAAGGAGTACATCATACGGCTGTCCCGGACGGGACAATTCTTCCGACATCGTTTCGATATCGTCGAACGTGCGGATCTCGTAGGAAATCCCTTCTTCCTTCAGGATCGTTTCCACAAGGATCGTATTTAACTGTAAAGAAGTTGCTTCATCATCGCAAATGGCTACTCGAAACATAAGCCCACCCCCTGATTCATTTATCCCATAGTGTTCATTATAGCATGCTTTTTACTGTGATTTCAACTCTTTAGATACCCGTGAAATTCTTTCGCAGCATGCTTGTGATCTTGGTATATTCCTCGATCAGATCGTCGTGATGATCCCAGATATACGTGATATCACCACGCTTACCCGCGCGCTCCAGGCTGTATGCCATATCCGCCACATCCGTTGCGCCGACCGACAGGCTGGCGCCCTTGATGGAATGCGCCGTGATCGCATAATTTTCCATATCTTCCGCCTCATAAAACTGCTGCAGAAGTGTTGCCAGATTGGAACCGGAATAGGTCCTCAGCAGTTCAAAGTAAGCATTCACATTGCCGGCACAGTTCTTGATCCCCGTCTGGGTATCGATGCCGTCCAGTCTGGCCAGTTTCTGTTCCTCTGACAGAGAGATCCACGGTTTTGCCGCTTCTCTGGCTTCGATCTCCTCCATCGTCGTCCCCGGAGCAAACATTTTCTCCTGCGGGATCCAGCGCTTCAGGATCTCGCTGAGCATTTCAATACGGATCGGCTTGGGCAGGTAATCGTTCATTCCCGAATCCAGGAACTGCTGTTCCACGCCCTTGATCGCATTTGCGGTCAGCGCAACGATCGGTACCTGCCGCGCATAGTTGCTGTTCAGCAGACGGATCTTTCTGGTTGCCTCCACACCATCCATATAAGGCATCATATGATCCATAAAGATCAGGTCGTAACTCACAAGGTTTTTGGTAACTTTATCGATTGCTTCCTGCCCGCTCTCGGCCAGCGCCGCTTCGATACCGAAGAGTTTCAAGAGTTCCTGCGCTACCTGACGGTTCACCTTGTTATCATCGACAATGAGCACCTTGGCCTTTGGCGCGATAAAATCAGGTCGGAACACTTCTTCCCTGCCGGCCTTCTCCCACTGACGGATCTCAAAGTTGCTCGGACTGGAATCATATACCTTCTGCGGCAGAGTCACCGTAAAGATCGATCCTACTTTCAGTTTCGAAGAAACCGTGATCTCACCGCCCATGGCATCTGCCAGCGACTTACAGATGGCCAATCCCAGACCGGTGCCTTCCACGTTACGGTTCTTCTTGGTATCGATCTGACCGAATGCGGTAAACAGATGCGGAAGATTTTCCTCCGCGATACCAATACCGGTATCCTGTACCTGGATCGTCAGCCGTCCGATTCCCGTATTAAAACTGTTTGCATCATAATTCCAGACGATGCGCAGGGTTATCGACCCCTGATTGGTAAACTTCACCGCATTATTCAGCAGATTGATTAGGATCTGACGCACGCGGGTCTCGTCACCCAGCAGCACCTTCGGGATATTGGAATCGATTTCCAGATGCATGACGATATTCTTATCACGCATACGGAATTCGATGATCGTCACCACATCCGTCAGCATTTCATTAAAGTCATAGGGATCTTCTTCGATCACCATCTTCCCGGAATCCACTTTGGAAAAATCCAGGATCTCGTTGATGATAGAGAGCAGATTTTCGGAAGAGTGCTTGATCACAGCAATATACTCGTGCTCTTCGCGGCCGAAGTCGCGCTCTTCCAGGAGTTCCGCCATACCATAGATCGCATTCATCGGAGTACGGATCTCGTGGCTCATATTTGCAAGGAAGTTGGATTTGGCTTCCAGCGCTTCCTGCGCCACTTCGTTCTTTTCCTCCATATCCTTCTTATAATTGTCCACGCTGTAACTGATGAAGATCAGCGCCACACCGGCGAATGCATACATCGTGATGTACGCCACATACTGGCTTAAGTCAAAGAAGGAAATGATGACCTCCTGCTGGAACAATCCCATCAATACCAGGATGACCAGGGTCACACCGAAATACTCGATCAGGATCCTCTGGTTCAGAAACAGCGCGATGGTCGTAGCGGTAGCCAGGAACATAAATACCAGCATACCCTGTGTATTGGAAGCATAGCTCATATAGTACAGAGAGGAAATGCCTGCCACCGCAAGACAACGGATCACGACCTTTTCGTTCTCAGTCCGCATCGAGAGCAAAAAGACCAGCAGCACCGGGATCAGACCGAAAGCCACGATAAATGCCCGCTCAAGACCATAGGCGGCTACCGAGTAGAAGATCTGCAGGATAACCGAACAAAGAAACTCTAATATAAAAATGGAAACGTTTGTTTTAAAAGGTAACATAGCCCGCTGTTACTTCCTTGTAAATTTTCGCAGTTCCGGCAGGATCTCTTTCACTGCCGCTATCGTTTCTTCCACATCTTCCTGTGTGGTAAATCTGGAAAAACTGAACCGCAGGGTCGCATCCAGCAGATCCTTGCGCAGACCGATGGCCTGCAGGGTCGCCGAGATTTCCGGTTTGTGTGTCGCACAGGCACTGCCTGCCGATACATAGATCCCTTTTTCCTCCAGCGCATGCAGCATCACTTCCGCACGCACGCCTTCAAACGACACACTCACGATATGCGGCGCACTCTGACGGATCGCAGCAAACACCTCCTCTTTGATCTGCTCGCTGCTCTTATCGGCAGAAGCATCCGACAGACGGTGAAAACCGGGGATACCGTTAAAGGACACGCCCTCTTCCTGAACCAGTCCACTTACAAAAGCTTCCTTCAATGCAAACGCCCGCTCCCGTTCCTTCTCGAGATCGGCATATACCATCTCCGCCGCCATAGCCATACCGGCGATCCCGGCTACATTTTCGGTACCGGAACGCATCCCGTTCTGCTGTCCGCCGCCCAGGATCTGAGGCTCCAGCTTTGCCTTTTCGGAAACATACAAAAGCCCCACGCCCTTCGGCCCATGGAATTTATGTGCGCTGATGCTGAGCAGGTCGATCCCCATCTCCTTCGGATGGATCACGCTGTTGCCAAAACCCTGTACCGCATCTACGTGGAACAGGATCTTCGGATATTTTCTCTTTAACAGCTGACCGATCTGCGCAATGGGCTGCACCGAACCGATCTCATTGTTCGTATGCATCATGGAAACCAGCATCGTATCCCCGGAGATCACGTCTTCCAGCGCCCCCGCCTGGGCGATCCCATCCTTATCCACCGGCCAGTAAGATACCTCGAAACCTTCCTTCTCCAGATGTTCCATCGCACGCTTCACCGCCGGATGCTCCAGCTTTGTTGTAACGATATGCATGCCGTTACGCTTGTTGGCATGCGCTGCGCCGATCACCGCCAGGTTATCGCTCTCCGTTCCGCCGGACGTAAAATACAGTTCCTCCGGCTTACAGCGCAGGATCTTTGCGATACTTTCCTTCGCATCCCGCAGATGCTTCTCCGCTACCACGCCCAGATGATGAGCGCTGGAAGGATTGCCGTAATCCTGTGTATAGATCTCTGCGATCTTCTGTGCCACTTCGTCAAAGCATCTTGTCGTTGCCGAGTTGTCCAGATAGATCTCGTGTTTTTCCTTTTTCACTGCTGCCTTTTTGGTGGTTGTCTTTTTTGTTCCTGCTGCCATTGTCAGCCCCTTTCCTCCAGGTGATACATCAGTACCGAAAGTATCGCCATACCGGCCGTTTCCGTCCGTAAGATCCGCTTTCCGAGCGATAACGGACATACTTTCTTTTCCTGTGCGAATGTGATCTCTTCCTCTGTAAAACCGCCTTCCGGTCCGATAAAGATACCGATCTGCGGCTTTTCTTCTCCGGCATTCTGCGCTGCCAGCTTACATACATCCTCTACAAAACGATCTGTCGCCTGCATCCCTTCCGCCAGCTCATACGGGATCGCCGCCATTGCCATCTCCGAAGCATAGTTCAATGCCTCTTTCATAGACATCGGAGCGCATACCTGCGGTACTACGGCTCTTTTGCTCTGCTTTGCCGCAGCTTCGCTGATCCCCTGCCAGCGTTCCACTTTGGATTTTGCTTTTTTATCATCCAGCTTCACAACGCAGCGCGCCGTTGCTACCGGAACGATCTCGGCCGCTCCCAGTTCCACGGCTTTCTGGATGATCAGCTCCATCTTATCCGCTTTGGGCAGTCCCTGAAACAGGGTGATCCGTACCGGCAGTTCTACGCCGTCTTCCTTAATGAACATCAGACGGCACAGTACTTCGTCCTCGGTGATCGTATCGATCTCGCAGCGGTAATCCCTGCCGTCCGTACCGTTACTGACGGAGATCTCCTCTCCGGAATGCATCCGGAGTACATTGCGGATATGGTTTACATCCGTCCCGGTGATCCGGATCCGGTTTCCCTGAATCTGCGAAGGTTCCACAAAAAAATGCTGCATACTACACCAGTCTTCCCGTTACACTTCTCCATTCGCCCTGCGCGGAAATATCCACCACTTCAAAGCCGTTTGCTTTCATCGTATCCGCTACCAGGTTTTCTTTTCCTTCGATGATACCGGATGTGATCAGGATACCGCCTTTCTTCAGATGTGCCGGCAATACCGGGATCAGCGGCACCAGCACCTCTGCCAGGATATTGGCAGCGGCGATGTCGTATCCGTCGCCAACCGTTTTCTGTATCTCGGGATCATTGATGATATTGCCGATCAGCAGAGTAAACTTCTTCTCATCGATACCGTTCGTACGCAGATTGTCCGCTACAGCCTCGATCGCACAGGGATCCAGATCGGTCCCCAGCGCTTCCTTGGCTCCGAACATCAGAGACAGGATGGATAAGATACCGCTGCCGGTTCCCACATCCAAAAGTCTGGTCTCTGCGTTTACGTATTTTTTCAGCTGGCGGATGCACAGCTGAGTCGTCTCATGCATGCCGGTTCCGAAAGCTGTCCCCGGGTCGATATGCAGGATCATCTTATTCTTATCCTGCGGTTCCACATCCTCCCATGACGGGATCACCAGGATATCATCATCGATGGTAAACTGATGGAAATACTGCTTCCAGTTATTGATCCAGTCCAGATCTTCGGTCTCGGAAACGGTGATCTCACCGCTGCCGATCTCCATATATTCACGCACACCGTCCAGTGCCTGTGCGATCGCTGACTTCCGTTCCTCGATCAGTGCCTGCTTCTCCGTCTCTTCTTCGGGAGATTCCACAAAGAAACTTAAGTACGCAACGCCATCATCTTCTTCCGTTTCCGGCAGGATATCCACAAACATCTGCTCTTTTTCCAACGGCGTCATCGGGATCTTATCCTCAATCTGCGCCCCTTCCAAACCAATATCATACAGATCGGAGATAATGATATCCTCCGCATCCGTTGTCGTCTGTATCGTAAAACGTATCCATTTCATGGGATTATTTTCCTTTCCGAATCATTAAAGAATATTGTAGCATTTTTCAGGGGATAATACAATAACGAGAGCGCATCCCCCGAAGGGCTTTTTACTATAACCATTTATTATAACCATTTTATTATAAAATAAAAACGATCAGGGGGACGGTTCCGCGATTGATCAGGATCAATCACAGAACCATCCCCACTGACCGTTATAAACCAATTCTGCTTAACTCAGCCTTTTACTGCACCGGCAGTCAGACCTTCTACGATCTGGTTAGCAAAGATACAGTATACGATGATCGTCGGGATGACCGCGATCATAATGCCGGCGAACATCTGCGTGTAGTTCGTATGATACGGTCCTACAAACTTCGTCAGCGATACCGGCAGCGTCTTGAAAGTCTCCTTGGAGATAAATACCATTGCCAGAAGCAGCTCGTTCCAGTTGCTGATGAAGGACATCAGACCGGTAACCATAAAGCCGGTTTTTGCCATCGGCAGTGCAACCGTAATAAACATACGCGGTATGGAACAACCGTCGATCACGGCTGCCTCAAACAGCTCGTTCGGAATGCCCTCAAAGAACCCGACCATAATGTAGATCGTGATCGGCAACGAGAATGTCACATACGGGATGATCAGACCGATCAGCGAGTTCGTCAGCTTCCAGGAAGAAAACTGAATGAACAGCGGGATCAATACACAGTGAACCGGAATCATCATACCGATCATAAAGTACGTCAGGATCAGCTTGGAAAACTTAAAGCGGAGTCTTGCAATGGCAAATGCTGCCATAGCACCGACGATCATAGAGATCAGCAGGGTTACGGAACAAACGATGAACGAGTTCAGGGTTGCTCTTCCCAGGTTACCCATGGTCCACGCATAGCTGTAGTTATCAAATCTGAGTTTCTCCGGCATTGCCCAGGGAGATGTCATCAGCACATTATCATCCTTTAAGGACGTGATCACCACCCATACCAGCGGCAGGATATAGATCAGTGCTAACAGGATCAGAAAACCGTAGATCAAGCCGGAAACGAGTTTTCTTTTGTCATTATCTTTCTTGTCTTTTACTGCATCAACCGAAATATTCATTCCCGTTCCCCCTTACATATCAAAATTATCTACTTTAACGAACTTGTTGATCAGGAAGGTTACGAGCAGACACATCAGGAGAAGTACCACACCGATGGTACAGCCATAGCCAAGCTTGTTGAACTTAAACGCCTGATCATACAGATGCGTTGCCAGTACCTGTGCACGGTTGCCGAGGAAACCTTCCGGGATCATATTGTACACAAGGTCGAAGAATTTCAGGGAACCGATCGCGTTCAAACTCATTGCCGTAGCCACCATCGGGCGGATCAGCGGCAGGGTAATGCGGAAGAATGCCTGCTTTTTGGAACATCCGTCGATCGCCGCCGCTTCGTAGATATCGGCGCTGATGCCGGAAATCTGTGCCATATAAAGCATCATAGACTGACCTACATACTGCCACAGAGCTACAAAGGAGATCACGATGATCGGCAGGATGATGAATCCGTCCGTATTGAACAGCCACTGCGGACCATCCGCACAATCTTCGAGCCAGCCGAAAGATTCCATCATCTTGTTGATACCGAGTGTCGGAGTAAATACGAACATCCACAACAGCCCCAGCGCCGCACTGGAAAGTACGCAGGGCAGATAGTAGATATTCTTAAACACATTACGTCCCTTCTTGATGTTCGTCAGCAATGCCGCCAGGACCAGACCGAACAGCAGCTGCGTCACACAGGAAAATATCATAAAGAACATCGAGTTCTTAAAAGCCGTTTTCATAGTTTCGTCGTTCGTAAACAGCTTGATATAGTTTTTCAAGCCGGTAAACTCGATCGGATAGTTTACTTTATAATTACAGAACGAATAGTACACCGCCTTACAGATCGGTATAAACAATACTCCCGTAAACAGGATAAAGGCCGGTGCCAAAAAAGCGATGATATAAGATTTTTTCCGTAAAAGCTTATCCATAAGTCACCCTTTCAAGAAATGTCAGTACCCGGATCCGGGTACTGACACCTGTAAAATCTTTAATGTATTACTCTTCCGTTACTTACCAAACGTTCTCTTCGTAGTACTGCTGGATCGGCTTCAGAGCTTCTGCCGGATCGGTACCCTTGAAGATCTCTACGAAGCAGTTATCAAAGGTAGAACCAGCCTCGGTATCATACAGGGATTCGTTGTAGAAACCGAAAGTGGAGTTTGCGTTTCCAAATACGTCCATAACGTATGCCAGCTCAGGCGGAGCAACGTTCGCATCATACTCTACCTTGGTTACAGGGATCTTACCACCCTGCTCTGCAGTGTATTTCTGAGCCGTCTCATCTACGAAATACTTCATAAGAGCAACTGCTGCATCCGGATGTGCGCTGGTAGCGCTCATGCACAGGGAGTCAGACTTTGCGATAACACGGTTCGGATCTGCGGAAGAACCGGAAACTGCCGGGAATGCGAATACGCCAACCTTGTCAGCGAAGCCTTCTGCACAGCTGCCGTTGATCTGGCCGATTGCCCAGGAACCCTGGATCAGGATTGCTGCGTTGCCGTTGTAGAATGCTGCAGTAGCGATATCATTGTCATCGCCTGCTGCAGTCTTCTGGAAGTACTGGCTCAGCTCCTGGATCTGCTTACCTGCGGTGATCACCTTCTCATCCATCCAGTCGGTCTTGTGATCTTTGATATCCTGAAGGTTCAGGCCGTTTCTGTCACACAGATAACCTGCTACCATGGACAGACACCAAGCGGTACCTGCGGAAATGGTGATCGGGGTATAACCCTTATCCTGCAGCTTCTGGCAAGCAGTCAACAGCTCATCATAGGTCTTAGGAACTTCTGCGCCTGCATCTGCAAACATTTCTGTGTTGTAGAATACGCAAGCTGCAGCGATGTTCAGAGGGATCGCATAGATACCTGCACCATTCTTTGCTTCGTCACCATAGGTGCCGCCTGAGAATACAGCATCAGAGGTAAATGTACCCTTCCAGCCGTCTGCATTCAGATAGTCATCCAGCTTTGCAGCTGCACCGGTCAGAACGTAGTCGTTCATGTTTGCACCCGGAGATACGATGAATACATCCGGAGTCTCACCTGCTGCTACCAGAGCGTTCAGCTTGTTGTAGTACTCTTCCAGGTTTGTGGTGATCGGTGTGCAGTGATATACACCTTCATAATCCTTGTTGAAACGATCGATGGAGTCCTTGTATCCCTTTGTGATCAGGTCGGAAGATGTCTCCAGATCATCCCATACCATGAAGGAAATTTCCTGTACCTCACCGGTTGCTGCAGGCGGGTTGCTGCCTGTTCCCGGATCGCTGCTGCCGGTTCCACCCGGAGTGCTGCCGGTACCGCTGCCGCTGCCTGTGTTACCGCCGCATCCTGCCAACATGCTGGCAGAAAGAACAGCTGTCATCGCAAGCGATAAAAACTTCTTCATTTTCATTTGTCTTGCCTCCTTTTAGTTTGTGTTCCGGAAAATCCGGAATTGTTTAATATATATAATTTTACCAATATCATTTAAGAACGAAACCGATAAAATTTGACATGATACCCGATAAAATGATGGATTTGTGACATAAATATGAATATTCTCGGGCGGGTATTTGTACAATTTGTAAATAAATGGGATTATAAGATTGTCCAATCTGCTGAAAATTATCATTTTCATATGAGAATTCTAAAAGAAGCACGCGATAGATGATTTTCTCCTATATAATCAAAACTCCCGATCAATATCAGGAGTTTTGAAGAGGTGCCAGACGGATTTGAACCGCCGATCAGGGAGTTGCAGTCCCACGCCTTACCACTTGGCTATGGCACCAGGGTATTTAATTATGAAGTATTCATCTCCTCCTTCGCTGCTAAACTCAAGCTTCGTCTTCGACTCGCTTTCGTTAAGGGCTACGGAGGGCACGCACTAAATTCGTGCATCGCCTGCGGCTCGCACTCATTAAGTGCTCCGCGCCTCCCCGAGTAGGGCTCGAACCTACAACCCCGCGGTTAACAGCCGCGTGCTCTACCATTGAGCTATCGAGGAATAATCCGGTTTTACTTACAAGTAAACCCCCAATTAAGGGGCATTCTATCATAATTCTGTCTACTTGTAAACAACCTTGAAAACCGAACACAGAAACTACCAAATATCTGACCATCATTCGCAACAGTCCATTTCAGGACAAGCCCTCGATCGATTAGTGACTCTCCGCTGAGTGTGTTACCACACTTACAC
>JAFWRC010000037.1 GCA_017508825.1 Lachnospiraceae bacterium | reverse complement strand
GTGTTAACGGGATCCTGGATGTTTCGCTTGCCCGCTATCTGATCGAAAATGAGCTGACAGATACCGTTGATCTGGGAAGAGCACTACTGGCGGATCCTGCATTTTGTGAAGCAGCGCAGGGAAACGAACCATACGTAAAGTGCTTTGACTGTCCGCGTTGTCAGTATGGACCGGGTATGCCGCACAAGTGTCCGGCAGAGATGAAAAGAAAAAGCAGATGATCAGAACACATCGAGAGCCGGCAAAACAATCGGAATAGATACAAGAAAAAAGATGAATTAAAAAGGAAGTACAAAAAAACGGGCTTAGGAGTGAGCCCGTTTTTTTAGTAAGTATGCAGTCTGTTTACGAATGTTGTCTTCATTAGTGTCGCTTAAGCGTAGAAAGCCGGCGATCGCTTTGCTGTCGTAATCACCGTAGACCAGCCGTGATCTGCAGAGATAATAGATCCCGACGGTGGAGATCAGTTCCTCGATATCGCCGTCGCCCAGCAGATCGCGGATCATCTGAAGCGCATGCTGCCGCTCCGTCTCTACCAGTTCGTTCATATCCCCAAGCGTTTTGATACCCAGATAATCCAGTTTTTCCAATGCGCTTTCCGGATCGGTATCGATGATGGACGCGCCGGTGATCTGCCGGATCTCGTCCATAAAGCCGGTCATCAGGCGGCTGTGCTGCAGATACAGTTTCAGGGATACCAGATCCAGATGATAGGATTCCGCCTGATCATTACTGATCTGTTCATAGAGTTCTTTCTGATACTCGGAGATCCTGGAGCGGATATGCACGAAGGCTTCATCGGCCAGTTCCAGCAGACCTGCCACACGTGAAAATTCGCGGCGTACATCGCGCGGAACACCGAACTTGGTCTTATATCCCAGATCATGTTCGATCTCGGCCCAGGTATGCTGCAGCGAAGAACGGATCTGGATCTCAAACGGCAGATGCGAGAGATCTTCCGGGAATCCTTTGTCTCCGGGCAGCCTGCAGATATAGTGCAGGGAAAGATAGCCGAAAGCATCCGGTGCGATCGCGGCGCGTTTGTCCGTAGACAGGTCCCGGTCTACATCCAAAGCAGCAGAAAGTCTGGCTGCGATCTCATCCACCTGATCAGAGAAATAACAGACAATGCGATATCCCAGGAGATCCGTCATCTTTTCCAGAGAAGTATATTTCTCCGGCTTCTTGTGCAGCTTCCCGCGGACCGATTCTCTGGTCTTGATGCGGTGCGTGACCTGCATCACGCCGTTTTTTTCATCTCCCGCTGCCTGCTCGATGATCTCCGATGCAATCTCTTCCAGGCGTGTATAACGCTCACGAAGTTCATCGTATTCTTCCATTACGTTGTCTATGATATCCATGAAATATCTCCCAAATGCAGAAAACTAAGAAAACCAAAATCCGGATAACTGTTCCATAACCGGATCGCGGCATAGACCAGTGCAGCAACAATACACAGGCGGAACAGAAAACGCATGATGCGCATGCTCCGATGCCGGTAGAACTTGCCACGCAGTACCCACAGACCGCCCTTGGCATCTTTGATACTGTTGCAGCTGCTGCAGGCACCGCAAAGATTTTCAATATCATTTACGTTCTTTCCGGAGCGCGCATAGCGCAGGGAAGTACTTGCCTGCCCTACGGATACGATATGATCTACCGTGATGTTTTTTGCAAATACCAATCGGCCGCAGTAAGTACAGAGATACATTCCCAGAAACGGCGGATTTTCCCGTACCCATTTTGCCTTATAGGAAGAGTTGCGCTTTACGTTTTTATCCAGCAGTTCATAGCGCAGTCCGCGTTCTTTTGCATAACGGATGTTTTGGCTTGCGCCGATATTTCCCACCGGCTTTACCCAGGCGTTTGTACTGCGCTCGTAACGGAAACCACGCAGCCAAAGCTGCAGACGATAAGGTTCGATGCGCTCATCGGCATTTTTGCCGCTGCTGATCTTCAGTAAATGTTTCATAGGATCAATGATGCCTTATTACTTCGAACCGCTGTAAGCTGATCGGTTCACCCGGACGGATCCCGGCTTTGCGGCTGGCGATCGCGATCTGCTCTTCGACCGTATCCACACCATCCAGATCCGGCAGGAGCAGTCCGCGTTTATATCCGCTGGTCACGATCACACCGTAACGTTTGACATCCAGCTGTTCTTTGCTTTCGATATCTTCCGGTTCCCCGAGTACATCCACACTGTATTCCAGGAATGGTACTTCTGCCGGTTTGACCGGAGAAAAACGCGGATCTTCGGTTGCGGCGCTTACCGCATTGCGGATCAGTTCTTCGGCAACGCAGCCGGTCACCGGCAGGATCGTTCCGATGCATCCGCGCAGCTGGCCGTCTTTATGCAGCGAAACAAAAGCGCCGGCACGTTTCTGCAGCAGCTGTTCGCGGATCGCTTCCGGATCCTCCGCATTGCTTTCGTTCAATGCCTGTTCTACGGCAGCGTTTACATCATCGAGACGTAATCCGCCGCATACAAAACTTTCCAGAGACGCACGCGCGATCCGTACCCAGGGATCCTGAGCAGCATGCTGTTTTGCAATTTCATCTTTTTTACGGTCAATTCGATTCTTTAAAAACTTGCGGTTCTCATCTGCTTCCCCAATCTGAAAAGTACAGATGCCATATCCTACACCAAAGGTTGCTTCGTGTACCAAAGCCTTTGCTCCTACCGTGCGTCCGTCCAGCGCACCGGCCATCATTACAAAAGAACGGTGCCCGCATTCGGCGGCGCGGTCACAGAAATCCTCGTCAAAATCAAACAGTTCGGCAAAGTTTCCGCTGCCCATCACCTGCATGATGCGTTCATCATATTGTGGACCTTCCGGCGCAAATCCGTAAGGGCCGTCTTCCTTCATCTTGTGTGAGAGATCACCACTGGCAATATAAACGATGCGGCGTCCGAGTTCTGCAGCAGCTTTGGTGATCAGCTGCCCCAGACGATAATGATCGCTTAAGGGCTGGCCGGAGAGACCGACACGCAGCAACCGAAACTCAGAATACTTCTGCATAATAAAATACAAAGGAACCATCACACCGTGATCGAGTTCCTTTTCACGTTCGCCTTCTGTTCCTGCGCGCAGACCTTCCATGCCGGCCATCACAGCCAGGGTATCGGCCAGAGTCGAATCATAATCGAGAGAGAATTCTACCTGCGGCGCACCGAAGCGGGAAAGGTCTCCACGTGCGTGTACACCCGGAGAAATATGAAAATAATCGGAGTACATGATCGTATGGGGACTGGAGATCACAATGGTATCGGGATGCAGTCCGGCAACTTCATCTGCGACTTTTTCGTATGCAGCCGTTGTGGCTTGGATCTTTTTTTCTTCCCCATGTCCCACTTCCGGCAGGATGATGGGGGGATGCGGTACCATAAATGCGCCGACGACCGGAAAATCCTTATCTGCCATAGGCGGCCTCCCTTCTGTATCTGCAGTTCCTTATTTGTAACGGTTCAGAACCTTTCGGTTTTTCAGTTATCCTTATTCTCTTTTGTGCGAAGTTTTTTGATCCGGCAGGTGCGGTCTTTGCAGTTCGCGCATTGCAGGATCTTATTGGAGCCTTCCCAGAAACGTTCCGGATGCATTGCATAAACGATCTCCCATTTGATCAGTACAACGAGAGAAGTAAAGAACAGGCTCCAGCTGAAGAAATTCTTGATGAACAGCATCGGTGTGAACATCATAAAATGGCCCCAGTCATAGATGCGGCAGTTGACACAGCATTTGTTCCGCATAATAAAGGTCTGGAACGGACAGAAGAACAGGATGCAGATATAATCGCAAAGGAAGAACAACACGGTAAGCATCAGCAGTTCCGCTTCCGCGATCACGCCAAACAGATACAGCACGGCCCAGAACGC
>JAFWRC010000326.1 GCA_017508825.1 Lachnospiraceae bacterium | reverse complement strand
GTTATAGAGCTTGTAGTACGGATTCTTGACCTCTTTGTGTGTTTCCTTATCATCGATAAAATACCGTTCAAAGGTCGTCATCTTATCCTTGCCGTACACCGGCGAATTCTCTCCGGTCCAGATGTAATACAGGATATCCCGTCCGAACTGCCGCTCTTTCGGATCCTTGGAATAATAGCCCTTTCTTGCATACGTCTCCAATGCGTCGTACAGCGCTTTACCCTTGTATTCCACGCCGGCGATGTTCTGCGAGCGGAAGTTGCCGTTCTCATCCATAGGCACGCAGCCGTGATAGAGCAGGTTGGAATTGTGCACCTTATACATCGCGCCCTTGGAATAGAGGAACTTCACGTGCTTTTGCAACTTCTCGCTATGCTTAAATGCTGCAACCAGACGTTCCATCACCAGCTGCTCATCTTCCGTCAGCGCATATGGATTGCGCGGATCCACGGTCGGGAAATCCACATCCTTCATCGGATATTCCTTACCGTAACATACTACGGTCTTCTTCTCATAATCAATCTTGTCCAGCAGCAGCCGCTCTTCCATATTCCATTCCGGATGCCGTTTGATCATCTCCCCTTCCAGCTTAAACTGCAGGATGGAAATAGCTTTGTGCATCCGCATATCCAGTTCCAGATCGCGGGTATTGTAATCATCATCATACTTGATGGCAAACACACTGCAATCGGTCTTGGCATAAGTCTGCAGGGCAAAGGTAGCCAGCGGCACCAGATTGATGCCGTATCCTTCCTCCAGTGTATCCAGATTACCGTAACGGGCAGAGTTGCGGATCACGGTCGCGATACAAGCCATATCCCCTGCTGCCGCGCCCATCCAGATCACATCATGGTTGCCCCACTGGATATCCAGGGAATGATAACGCATCAGCGTATCCATAATGATGTGCGGTCCCTTGCCACGGTCAAAGATATCGCCGACGATATGCAGATGATCCACGACCATACGCTGGATCAGCTCGCTCAGTTCAACGATAAACTGTGGCGCGCTGCCGATACTGATGATCGTATGGATGATCTCATTGTAATAGGCTTCCTTATCTTCCAGTTCCTGCTTCTCGGTGATCAGTTCCTCGATGACATAGGCAAAATCCTTGGGCAATGCACGACGCACTTTGGATCTCGTATACTTGGATGACACATGGGTCACCATCCGTACCAGGCGGTGCAACGTGACTTTATACCAGTCCTCTAAGAATTCTTCTTCCTCTTCGACGATCGCCAGCCGCTCCTTCGGATAATAAATGAGCGTAGCCAGGGAGCGTTTGTCCCTTTCACTCAGCGTATTTCCGAATTCCTCATCAATCTTTCTGCGCACCGATCCGGAACCGTTCTTCATCACGTGGTTAAACTGCTCACACTCCCCGTGAATGTCCGTCAGGAAATGCTCCGTGCCTTTCGGCAGGTTCATGATCGCCTGCAGATTGATGATCTCGGTGGATGCTGATGCGATATTCGGAAACTGATTCGCCAGGCTTTTCAGATATTTAAATTCGATACTGTCCAGTTTGATGTCCATTAGCTGTCTCGCCCCTCTCACCCGTTCTGTATTTTGTATTCACATAAACTAATATAACACAAAAACTCCTGCGATACAAAAGAATGCTTCTGGTCAACCGCTTTAATGCGACAATTCCGGATACTGGCTTTCCACGGTCTGATAAAACGCATCGCATGCTTCCTCATAAGATTTTTGTCCGGCAATATACTCTTTCATTGCCGAAAGGAAAGCGTTATTACACGCCGGATCATATTCCGTCATATCAGAACAATCCACCATTGCCCCGGCGCGATCCAGGATCTCATTCGGATTCTGTCCGCCCAGGATCTGCCGGGAGCCCGCCGGATCCTGCGCCATCTGCGTCATCACATTCCGGTTGTTAACACTCTCGCCATCTGCTTGAGCCATTTCCATCAATGCCGTCTCATCGGTAGTCATAAAGCGCATAATGTCGGCAGCCAGTTTCGGATATGCGGTACCGCGCGCCGCTGCGATCCAGGTGCCGCCCCAGTAAAAACTCTGCGGTCCTTCCGTAACCGCCCATCTTCCCTGTCCGGCTACGGACGAATCATCATCTGCATAGGTACAGAATTCATATAACCAGGACGGTCCGAAGTAACAAAATACCTTTCCCTCCGGATAAAAGCCGTTGTTCCAGTCAGCCCCCCACTGATAATCATCTTTCGTCGATCCGTCTGCTACCATCTGCGCTGCTCCCCTCGCCCATTCTTCCAATGCAGGATCGATGGTGATCCTGCCGTTTGTTACCCAGGGTGATGACAGATTGTTGTAATATACTCTGTAATTGTCCTCCAGCGTCGCCGTCATAAGATATCCGTGATCCGCCATTTTTTCAGCCGTTTCATAATAGGCATCCCAATCCCTGACCGCCTCCTGCACATCTTCCGGATCATCCGATCCCAATACATCCAATGCGATATCCCGGTTATAGAACATCACGCCCACATAAGCCTGCCATGATACCGCGCGCTCCCTGCCGCTTTGGTCCGTAACCACTTCTCTGGTATATGCATACTGATCGGCAAGATCGGCATCCCTGATCCCCAGTTCATTCAACGGTATCGCATAATCCAGATTCTCATCCAGGTATTTCTTTGCAAAATCCGCTTCCAGCAGAAACAGATCTGCCCTGGTATCATCATCATTGCTGTCATTGTTATACAGTATCTGATCCAGCGCCTGCTGATATCCGTAATCCGTGCTTGGTATAATGTGAAAGCAGATCTCCACATCTCCGATCTGTCCGGTCAGGTGATCCATCTTTACATACCCGGGATAATAGTCTTCCATCCGACTCTTAAACTCTTCGTTCCAGCAATAGATATTAAATACTCCCTCCGGCGGATCCTGCGGTCCTGCCACCTGTGGCGTCGGCGTCGGTGTGTTGTAAGGATTTCCGTCATTCCTTGCCTGCTGGTCTCTTCGTTCCTGCTCTGCTGCGATCCGGTGCTCTAACGCATCCAGCTCATTCAGATGTTCAACCACCTCTGCAAAAGAATTGCCAAACTCCATCTCTTCCACATGTTTTCGGACCAGCAGTTCTCCGCAGAAATGCATAGCTGCCAGGAACATACCTGTCAGCGCCCCTTCCGCAACTGCCACCAAAAGCAGCTTCTTCACCGCATCCATCGGTGTATTGCAATGCAGCGCGATTGCTGCTGCCAATAATATAATCCCCGCCACAAGCATTACGATCATAAAAAGCGGAGAAACAAAAACACGCAGTGGCGTAAGCGGGAGCGTCTCTGCAAGATGCCTCACGGAATATGCTTCCAGCGCTTCCCGGTCCACTTCCAGAAACGCCTCTTTCCATAATGCAGCCCTGTCGCTTTCCTCTTCTTTTTCCGAAAGCTGCATTCCGTCATAGAAGGCTTCCATCAGTTCTTCCACCTGCTCCGCATCCAATTCACCACTTCCGCGCTCATATAACAGATCGTCGATATAAGAAGCAGTCAGTCCGGCCAGCTGCTTTTTGAACTGCTTATCCTCCAAAGCGTTCTTCACATTCTTCTTACGGATATCTTCATTCTCGGCCTTAAGCACTTTATACAGTATTTCCGCGATCGTAGTATCTTTATCCATATGGCGGATAAACGCGGAATAATCTGCATCGTCTACCGTATCTGCCGAAAGCTGCAGCGCCATACATACAGCCTCTCCGATCGCCAGCTCACTGATCTCTGTCTCTGTGATCACTCTTTGGATATGCTTCCCGGAAAGGGTATGGCGCAGCATCCCGGAAAGCACACTGATCAATAGACTGATCACACACAGAAATAACAATATGCCCGATGCCACCGGATATTTTTTCTTTGTTGTTTCCATATCGTCCCCATTACTTTTTTTCTGTCTTACAGAGTAAAAAACCTCCCGACGGAGGTTTTTCGTAATACTGTAACAATTCTGCTTTTATAAGATGCCGACAAGTTTCAGGATTGCGAACGCACACCCAAGCATCACAAGGATCACGATCACACCCGTCACACGGATCTTTGCATCGGAAGCATTCTCCCAGTTTCCGGTCCTATCCATGCCGGGATGGTTTGAAAGATAATCCCGGTATCCCTGCGGGTTCACGATCATCCACCCGGACCACACGATCACAAAAACAATAGCGATCAAAAAAATGATCAATCTCATAAAACCAACTACTCCTTTTATTTCTTAATATTTATTTCTCAATACTTATTTTTCGTGCTCCATACGCCACTGGATGCATCGCTTCAGATAGTGTACATATGCAGGGTTCTTGCACATTCCCTTGCCTTCCACATCCGAGATCTTCGCCACATCCTGTCCGTTGCAGGCAGTGGTCTTCATAACGATGTTGAGCGGCTCCACATCCGTGTCATTTGCCAGATAGGTCCCGATACCAAAGGCTACCTGGCCTTGCCCTGGAAGTGTCTCCAGATCTTGTCCGCGCGTTCGAAGTCCAGCGAATCGGAGAACAATAAGGTCTTGGTCTTCGGATCCAGGCCCAGCCGCTCGTAGTGCGCGATCATCTTCTCACCCCATTCGATCGGATCACCGGAATCGTGACGCACACCGGAGAACAGAGTGGAATAAGTCAGCTGGAAGTCTTTTAAGAAGCAGTCGGTAGTGATCGCATCGGTCAGCGCAGTACCGTTCAATACGCCGTATTCCTTAACCCACGCATCCAGCGCATACCAGTTGGAGTATGCCGGATTGTGCTTGTGATTGCCCTGCCCTACACACATGATCCACTCGTGTGCCATGGTTCCTACCGGCTTCACGCCAAACTTCTTTGCCAGGAACACATTAGAGGTACCGACAAACGTAGTAGCGCATTTCAGATCCTTATTCAGCGTCGCAAACTTCTGCACCGCCAGTTCCTGTGCCTCTGCGGAAAGACGTCTGCGCAGACCAAACTCGGAGAATACACCCAGGTAATACTTACCATCCCTCAGGGCATTATACTTATCCTCCAGACGCTGCTTGAAGCTTTCGATCAGATGATCGTAATCATATGCCATACGGAAGTACACCTCGTTTACGATCGCCAGCGTCGGGATTTCATACATAGAGGTGTTCAGCCAGGTACCTCTGGTATCGATCGTCAGGCCGCAATCTGCATCGGTCGTGATCTCAAAATCTTCGTAGCGCGGATGCCACAGACGAAGGAAGTCGATGTAGGATCCCTTAAACCACTCAATGGTATCCAGATATTCCAGTTCTTCTTCGGTGAAACGCAGCTCGCAGTATGCCTTGATCTGTTCTTTGATCTCTTCGATCATTTCCGCAGTAAACTTCACATCCGTATTCCGGCACTTAAAGGTCCAGGTGGTCTTGTAGTCCGGGAATTGATGATATATCGCCTGCCCCATGCTGAATTTATACAGATCCGTTTCCAACAGGCTTTCGATGATCGGTTTCAGTTTCATAAGGTTTTCCTCTCTTTCTTGGATATGTTAGATGATATCGATCTGTGCAGTTGCCATTGCCCCAAGTGCGGTCTTGTGGGTATCCGGTGTCACGCAGGCGCACAGTTCGCCAAGTACCGCCACTCTCACGTCCGCATCATAAGCCTTGATGAGAATCGCATTGCTCAGCACACAGATGCCGGTGCATACGCCACAGAGATATACTTCATCATACTTGTTTGCGGCTATCGTCTCTGCCAGCGCTTTCGATCCGAAGACCGGTTTCTCAAAAGTCTGCTTCGCAGGGATGTCTTTTAATTCATCTACGATCTCCCATCCGTCGCTGCCTTTGATGCAGTGGGTGACCGGAAGCCGCCTGCCTTCCTGGGTCTCTAAGTAATTCTCCTGATGGGTATCCTTGGTAAAGTAAATATCACCGTCAAAACCGTCGGCATACTCTTTGATCCCGTTCACAACAGCCTGTGCTTCTTTACTGCCGAGACAGCCGGTTACAAAATCCTTCTGCATATCTACAATGATCAACGCTTTCTTCATAGTGGTATCCTCCTTTATCCTCTTTGTTTTAAGGATATAATAGTACAAGATATCGGCCGCGTCAATACTCTTTTTATCATTTTGATAATATCTTCATCCTATACGATGATGTCAGCCACCTGACAGCGTACGAGCCCGATCAGATCCTG
>JAFWRC010000003.1 GCA_017508825.1 Lachnospiraceae bacterium | reverse complement strand
GGATGCTGGAAACGGGTCGGGTTGGTGGAGTTACCGGTAATGGATACATCCACGTTCTCCTTCCACATGATCGCAACACCTTCCTGTACGTCGTTTGCGCCGTAGCAGTTAACCTTTGCACGCGGTGACTCCGGATCCTTGGAGTAGCACTTGCGGAATACTTCCTCTACCTCGCCGGTAAAGTAGTTGTATTTGGTCTCAACATAAGTAAAGCCGTTGATACGGGAGATGATCTGTGCAGCATCTTTGCCCAGACCGTTCAGGATAACGCGCAGCGGCTTCTGGCGAACCTTGTTTGCCTTCTCAGCGATACCGATCGCACCTTCTGCAGCTGCGAAAGACTCGTGACCAGCCAGGAATGCGAAGCACTCAGTATCCTCTTCCAGAAGCATCTTGCCGAGGTTACCATGGCCCAGACCTACCTTACGGCGGTCAGCAACGGAACCCGGGATGCAGAATGCCTGCAGACCAATACCGATCGCTGCAGCAGCCTCGGAAGCCTTGCGGCAGTTCTTCTTGATCGCGATAGCAGCGCCTACGGTGTAAGCCCACTTTGCATTTTCGAAGCAGATCGGCTGAATGCCTTCGATCAGCTTATATACATCAATGCCTGCAGCCTCAGTGATCTCCTTGCACTCTTCGATGGAAGAAATGCCATACTCTTTCAGACAAGCAAGGATCTGCGGCTCTCTTCTTTCATATGATTCAAATAATGCCATCTTTTTTTCTCCTCCTTACTCGTGTCTGGGGTTAATGAATCTTGCAGCATCTGCTACACGACCATACTGACCGGATGCCTTCTGCAGTGCGGTAGCTGCATCATCACCCTTCTGGATGAACTCCATCATCTTGCCGAAGTTTACATACTTGTAGCCGATGATCTCATCGTTCTCATCCAGAGCCAGCTCGGTAATATAACCGTCAGTCAGTTCCAGATAACGAGGTCCCTTCTCCAGAGTACCGTAGGTGGTACCAACCATGGAACGGGTTCCCTTACCAAGGTCTTCCAGACCTGCACCGATCTGCAGACCATCCTCGGAGAATGCGCTCTGGGTTCTGCCGTAAACGATCTGCAGGAACAGTTCGCGCATAGCGGTATTGATAGCATCACATACCAGGTCGGTATTCAGAGCTTCCAGCAGGGTCAATCCCGGAAGGATTTCAGCTGCCATAGCTGCGGAATGAGTCATACCGGAGCAGCCGATGGTCTCCACCAGTGCTTCCTGAATGATACCGTCTTTCACATTCAAAGACAGTTTGCATGCACCCTGCTGCGGTGCACACCAGCCGATACCGTGTGTATAGCCGGAGATGTCTTTGATCTCTTTTGCCTGTACCCATTTTGCCTCCTCCGGGATAGGAGCAGCGCCATGATGAACGCCCTGGGTAACGGGACACATAGCCTTCACTTCTGTTGAGTAAATCATATGATCCTCCTTATTCGATTTTTTGTTGCGTCTTCCCCGCAAACATTATCAGCATCATATCATAAGACGCGCCCTTTATCAATATTCCCCTTGCTTTTTTCACAAAAAAATACTATTCTAATCTCTATAAGAGATCCTATAAGGGGGTACGTCATAGTGAAATCAAACGAATCATCCGAAGACTATCTGGAGACAATACTGATCCTGAGCCACAAGCTGCCGGTGGTGCGCAGCGTGGACATCGCCAATGAGATGGGCTTCCGCAAGTCCAGCGTATCCATCGCTATGAAGAATCTGCGGGAACGCGGGCATATCACGGTTACCGATGCCGGCTATATCTATCTGACGGAAAGCGGCAAAAAGATCGCCGATACGATCTATGAACGCCACGAGTTCCTGACCAATATGCTGACATCCTGGGGCGTGGACAGGAACACCGCCGAGACGGATGCCTGCCGCATCGAGCACGTCATCAGCGCCGAGAGCTTCAAGGCCCTGAAGGAGCATTTCCAGTAAATCTGCTTTTTTTAGAACAGCAAATCGAAAACCACGGGTTCGCCCCGTGGTTTTTTTGTGAAAAAAAAAGAAAACCATAGGGTTCGTCCCCATGGTTTTCCCTGTTATTTCAGCCCACATGACCGCCTCCGCCGTGGGAGCCGCCGCCCCCTCCTCCGCCTCCGCCGCCGCCTCCGCTGCTGCTTGAGGATCTCGGAGAATATTTCCTGTCGGTATGTGTCATTACCATTTGCGGATCGGTGATGTTAAACTGCGTCACCAGACCGGCCAATACCTCATTCTGTCTCGGTGTCTTCTTCCGGTTAAAGCCGGCCACCACCATAAAGTTGATCAGAAGTCCGAGGATCAGTGCCAGCAGAGCGCTGGTGACCCATTTCATCGGCTGCGCGATCTTCTGTCCCTCCAGCCGCCTCATGATCTGCGACAGAGTTTCATCCGCATAACCGAAATACTTTGCCGGGATACCGTCGCCCGAATGCCTGCGGACTGCATTGTCCGCGATCGAATCGCAATCCGAATTTGACACTTTGCTGTGTACCCCGTTGAATGTTTCGACCCAAAGCATGCACTTGCCCGATCCGTCCGTAAACATAATCTCGGCAACGACCACACCGTCCGAACGCGAACCGAAATGACTTTCATAATAGTTCACCGCCATCCGTGAAGCCTGACTGTCACTCACCTGCGAACTTCCTTCCGCAGTATAAAAGACCGCATTGCCGTATTTCGTGATATCACGGAGCCGGTCAAGGATCTTGGATTCGTTCGAATCTTTCAGAACATCCGCCTCATCATAAAGGATCGCCGTATAACCGGTCTCCGCATTGGTATACTCTTTGTAATAGCCGGTATCATCACTATCATCGTCATCTTTGGCCTGTGCCGTCAACGGCAGGACCAGGCAAAAAACGAACAGCAGAGCGATGAATGACAAGGGTATTCTTATTCCTTTGACTGTATCTTTAATCCTGCGCACTGTCGTCACCTCCCTTCCGGTTCAGCTGCGGCAGCGGTCTGGTCGTAAGCATATTGTACTGCTCCAGTGCCATCAGCTGCGCCATCAGTGTTCCCGCAAACAATATGACCACACCGATATAATACGGGATATCGCTCACCGGATTTAACAGCATCACGACACCGCCGTACAGACAGGCGGCGCAGATCAGCCAGATCCCGGTGATCAGCATTTCGCTTCCTTTTGCCGCCAGCTCCCGGACCGCTTTTGTGCCGCTTAAATTGATGACTACGAGAACAACCGCCAGGATCAATGCAATGGCTGCCATTCCGAAACTGTTCCCGCTGAAAAACGCTTCAAACACATCTCCTGCCAGCGATGCCAGCGGACCAAAGGCACAAAACAGCACTATGAATGCGATCGCACTGCCGCTTATCGTCTTTTGTTTTTTGGCCTTTTGGGCCGCCTCTGCTTTCTGCGCATTAAAATTCACCCGGTCATACTTGCTCAGATAACCGCGGTCATCCAGACGCTGGTCCCGGATCAGGACTTTCTTTACCGTATTCGTCAGCATAACGACGGATATGACCGAAAATACCTCTGCCAGAAGTACCATGCCGGCCGGCCGCATGACCGGCAGCATCATCAGCAGGATAAAGATCGGGATCGACATCAGGAATGCCGAAAGGATGAATTTCTTCTTATCCACCGGCAGATCACTGATCAGTTTGCCCGTCTGTCCGTTCACGACCGCGTATGCGATACGGTCATTATTCCGGTAGGACAGAAACCATACCGGGAAGAATGCGGTATATACACCGTCATGCCGCGCATCGATCGTCGGGTGGATCATCTGCTCCTGGTTTTCCGAAAACGACACTCTCGGAAAACAATGTTTCTGGCGGATGCTTTTTAAGATCTGCTTCTGCCCGAAGCGGATCGCATCTTCTTCGTATACGTGATAAGAGACATCCTGCAGATCTGCGTAGAAACCGCTCAGGTACGCCGGATTAAACTCGATCATGGCGTGTGCGTCATAAGGCGCGATCTGCTCACTGAAATGATCGTCAAACGAGGACGATGCATCATAGGAAAGGCCTTTATAGAATGCATCGACCAGACCGGTGCAGTTGTAATGCTCCGTGATGATATAGTCGCCCCTGCGGTAAGAATTCGTGCCGTGCAGCAGCACATTGCCGTACATCATCACATCATAGCCCCAGTACGGCATATAGATCCCGCGGAAACGCTCCAGATATTCCGGATTCTTCAGTTCCTTCGGCGCAAAGAATGCTTTCTTTACATGATTCAGATAATACTGCTTGCAGGCATTTTTGTTCACGCGGAACGGCAGGACATACTTCGGATACTTCATCCTGGCCATACGGGACTGCAGCGTGATATTGGATCCGCAGAAACTGCAGAAACCGTTCACGGATTCGTCCGTGGAATAAATGCTGCCGCCGCACTGCGGACAACTGTAGGAAATGACCTCCAGTTCCTGATAATTGGCCGTGGGGTCAAAATTCGGATCCAGCGGTTCTTCCGATGCCGGCTGCGCCGGTCCGGCCATCCCCTGCTGCGTATACACAACTGCGCCGTTGTTCATCACCGGCTGGGGCTGTCCCCCGCCTGCATATGCCGCATTTCCTCCGCCGACCGCTGCATTTTCCGCAGCTGCGACCGAACCGAGGAACGATGCCGCTGCCATAGTCTGCGCTGCTGCCGCCGTCGAAGCGCCTTCTGCCGCAAAACCGGTACTGCCGCCCATGCCGCCACCCGGTCCCTGCTGCATAAAACCACCGGCTACCGGAGCCGCTCCGGTCTGGGATGCAAAGCTGCCGGCTGCGCCGACTGCACTGCTCCCCGCCCCTGCAAAACCGGCGCCGGACGGCGCAGTTCCTCCCTGGGATGCAAAACTTCCACTCATCCCGGTTCCCTGGCTCATAAAATTGCCGCCGGCAAAGGTCGCTCCGCCGGAAGACGCAAAGCTGCCGGAAGGCCCGAGCATACCGCTTCCCTGCGTGCCGCCGGAAGGACCGAGAATGCCGGACCCCTGCGGCCCGTACGCATTCTGTCCCGGCTGTTCATATCCGCTCTGCACGGTGTTCACCACCTGGGAAGCATGCAGCACATCCGCCGCCATCCCTTCCTCGATCGAAGCAGCCTCTGCCATGGAAATATGGTTTTCGTCTGCCGCAGCGCCGAACTCCGTATAGCTTGCCGGATCGACTTTAGCACCGCAGAACGGACAAGCCAGCATCTGCGACTGAATGTCAAATTTTAATTCCGCACCGCAATTCGGACAAGCATTCATAGTCTGTCTCCTTTCCTGTGAATTCAGAGAGATTGGGTATAAAAAGGCCCGGAAGGTTCATGTTCCGGGCCGAAAATCTGATTACAACAGGCTGTGTCTCAACTCATCCGCACTCTTGGCGCTTAAGTATGCCGGTGCGATATCAAAGATGGTCTTGCAGCCGCTCTGGCCCTCTTTTGCCAAACGATATGCCGCTCTCGCATATGCTGCGATCACGGAACCGGTAAATTCCGGATTGGAATCCAGCTTCAGATTGTATTCCACAATGTGCTTATGTTCTTTATCAAAGCCGGTCACACCGCTGCGGATCACGAAACCGCCGTGCGGCAGGCCTGCATGGTTTGCCTTCAGTTCTTCTTCGCTGATGAAATGTACGGTCGTGTCATAATCTGCGAAGTAGTTCGGCATTTCCTTGATCTCTTTTTCGATACGTGCCTTGTCTGCGCCTTCCTCTGCCACCACATAGCATTCTCTGGTGTGCATCTGGCGTGTGGTCAGCTCCGGATTGGAACCGCTGCGTACCTGATCTACGGACGCCTCTACCGGCACGGTATACTGTCTCGCATCCTTTACGCCTTCGATCCGGCGGATCGCATCGGAATGTCCCTGGCTTACGCCGCGTCCCCAGAACGTATAGTGCTTGCCTTCCGGAAGTACTGCATCGGATACCATACGTACCAGGGAGAACATACCCGGGTCCCAGCCGATGGAAATGATGCCGACCTTGCCGCCCTTCTTCGCTGCAGCGTCAACATTTGCAAAATGCTCGCCAATGCGTGCGTGGGTATCGAAGCTGTCTACTACATTGAACATCTCTGCGTACTTCGGTGTCTGCTCCGGCAGATCCGTTGCGCTGCCGCCGCCCAGTACCAGGACATCGATCTTATCCTTCCAGTCAGCGATGTTATCCGTGGAAACTACCGGCACACCTTCGGTGCGTACCTTCACTCCTGCCGGATCCCTGCGGGTAAATACCGCTACCAGCTCCAGATCCTCATTCTGACGGATCGCGCTCTCCACGCCACGGGACAGGTTCCCATAGCCCAAAATTCCGATTTTGATACTCATTGTTTTTCTTTCTCCTCTCGATCATAAAAATTTTCCGGGAAATTAATTCATTACAAAGAATATCACATTTCCCGCGTTTTTTCCACTACCTTACGGTTGCGTTCCCGCACTTTCTCAAACCAGCCATGGGGACGGTTCTCCGGCTCGTTTTCAGCCACGGGGACGGTTCTCCGGCCCATTTTGGGCCACAGAACCGTCCCCGTGGCTCACTGTAAAGAAAAAAGGGGGTGGCTGCTGCCACCCCCAAATACCACATTTTATTGAATTGCTGTTACTGTTGCAACGATCTGCGGTTCTGCCGCCCGTCCTGCTTTATCGGCATCCGTAGCTACGCGGCTCACCTGCACCATAACCTTACTGTATTCCTTCAGGCTGCTGATATCATTTTCTGCAAGGATCTGCAGTAATCCCATATGATCTGCCGATACCAGCACTACGTTATCACTGTACTCTTTATATACCAGATCCCCTGTGTATACCGGGAACTGTGAAACAAGAGATGCCACCACCAGGTCATATGCATTCTCCAAACGCTGCATCTCCGGTCCGTATGCGATAACGCGTTTGACCGGCTGACCATTGACATTGCCCTCTACACGGAAGAAGCATTTGTCGATATCGTCATTCGACTGCATCAGGTTTCGATCCGGTACAAGAACTATGATCAGGAGATCGGCGCTTCCGTCACTGGACACCAGCTGGAAATACGGAACTTCCACTTCCACCTTTGTCACGGATGCTTCCGGCGCGCTGAGCAGTCCGACCGATGCATTCACATACTCTCCGTATCCCGCATTTTCTGCGGTGATGATCTGTCCTCTGAATGTTGCATAGAAAGGAAGTTCTGCCGGATTTACCGGGGCTGTAGCCTCTTTGGGAGCTCCTTCCGCCCCCGTAAGGTCTGACGGTTTTCTGCCCTCTGCCTTTCCGCAGGTCTCATAATGCTGTAACAAAAGCTCCGGATTGGTTCCGATCGCTGCAGCTACATCCGGATTGGCTGCTGCATAGTAAGCCGGATCAAATACCGTTCCGTCTTCCAGGATCATCGCATACTGCGATGCGTCAAACGGCGCTCTGCCCTCAGCCTTTCCGCTCGTTACATAATGCTGGTACAAAAGATTTGCATCCGTTCCGTATACAGCCACTACATCCGGGTTGGCCTGTGCATAATATTCCGCATCAAACTGTGTTCCGTCCGGCATCGTCTCCGGTGCCGCCAGCGCTGTTAACGGCGCCGAAGCAACCACACCGATCATTGCCAGTGTTGCTAAAACTCGTTTCATTAAACATACCTCCTGTTTTTGGGATTTATGTCTCAACTATAAATGAACGCTTTTTCCATGTCAATCGTTTATAATTTAAATTATATAACTACCCCCGCCACGGGGACGGTTCTCCGGCCCATTTCGGGCCACAAGAACCGTCCCCATGGCTCAGTCCCCATGACTCATTTTACAGTATCACGGCATCCGCAAAACGCACTTTCGAACAGATTGCCGGCATCCCGTCCTCTTTGCGTGCAAGGATCCGGTAACCGTCCTCTTCTTCGCCCCGCAGCACACACAGCCGGTCTCCGTAAACGCACTGGTTCCGGTAATGGATCTCCAGATCGGAGAGCATCTTTCCGCAGAATTCCTCCGGCGTAAACGCATCCATGATCAGCTGGATATAGCGCAGGTTTGTCATATGCCGGTTATTATCCAGGTCCGTATACCGCACGATGTAGGGATAGGCTTCGCATAATCCCTCTGTATCCTGGTCGATCCGCGTAAACGGCTCCACCGGATTTTCCCTCTCCAGCGCCAGTTCCGGCCGATACCCGATCCGGTCCAGCCTGGCCACCCGCTTGTTCTCCAGATCCACCAGACAGCTCTCCAGCCGTCCTCTGGCCATCAGCTGCTGCCCCATCCGGATCTCCACCGCATGACGGATGGATACGGAATGTCCAACCGGTTCCGCCCAGCACTCGATCTGCAGCGGTTCATGATACATCGTTTTGGCATACACCTGCATCCGGTACTTCAGAAACACCCAGGCCACGCCGTACTTCTCATGTATCACATCGTTTCCCCAGCCCAGCCGGTGCATCCAGGTCGTCACCGTATCCTGAAAATAATTCAGATACGCCCGCATCCCGATGGCTCCGTCCGCATCCGCATCCCGGAACTGCTGGATCTTCGGTTCGCTGAATAGTATATGTTCCTTCTCACTCATCACTTTTCTCTCCGGTCGCAGCCTGCAGATTCCCCACGGCGATCACGCAGATCGCGTGTCCCCTTCCGCCATGATATTTCTGCACCGCATCATACACGGTCGTATAAAACTGCTCTTTTTCATAATCGTTATGGCGCTGATAGCCGCCTTTTTCCTTTGTGATGCACATGGTATGCACATTGGAAAAAGGGTTCTGCCCCCGGTTAAATGCCGTCATGATAAACGTATCATAATTTTCCTGCATCTCCGCCAGCGCTTCTTCCGTGATCTGCTTTCCCGCAGCGTAAGCCGTTCGGAAATTATGCTCCCGGAAATACTTTTCCAATGCTTTGGGGGACGTCCCGAATACGCCTTTGTTGCACATGCCTTTTTGTGAGAACTGATAAAGCAGCTCCGGCAGGCTCCGGCGTTTCCGCTTCTTTCCGCCTTTCCCCCGCGCTTTCTCCAGAGCCAGCAGCGCATTGTAGACGGCGATCACTTCACAGGCGTTTTCGGCCGCTGTCAGCTCCCGCCCCTGAAAGAACAGTTTCCGTTCCAGGTTATTTGCCACCCCGTATTCCAGCCAGGTCAGATTCGACTGGTACTCCACATACGGCGGGATATCGTCGGGCCCGGCTGCCGTATTGATCTTTTCCCGTACCGCGCTCTGCTGCTTCTCTGCCCAGGCTTCCGTATTCCGCGTATACTGCTCTTTTGCCGTCGTTTTCTTCAGACTTTTGGCAAATACACGAAAAAACGCTACCGTCGCCTGATCCATCAGGTTTTCCTTAAATTCCGATTTGCTCATCTTTGTGACTTCTTTCCTAAAATTACTGAATGTCGAGCTTGGGCGGTACATCGATATCCTGTCCGACGTACTTGCCGTCTTTCTTTCGCTGCTTCACACACTCGGTCAACAGGTATTCGATCTGCCCGTTGACCGAGCGAAAATCATCTTCTGCCCAGGCAGCGATCGCGTCGTACAGTTTTTCCGATAACCGTAAAGGTACCTGTTTCTTCTCTGCCATTAGCATTTACTCCCTTACACATTGCTGTTACCGCCATCAGTACAGGCTGCCTGAATTTACTATGGGCTGTGCGTCGTGATTGCCGCAAAGCACTACCAGCAGGTTCGATACCATAGCCGCTTTCCGCTCCTCATCCAGCACTACGGTCTGTTTCTCATTCAGTCGTTCCAAAGCCAATTCTACCATACCTACGGCACCGTCGACAATCAGCTTTCTTGCATCTACAACCGCTGCTGCCTGCTGTCTCTGCAGCATTGCCGCTGCGATCTCCGGCGCATATGCCAGATAGGTGATCCGTGCATCCACGATCTCCAGACCCGCATCGGTTACTTTGCTCTGGATCTCTTCCTTGATCTTCTTTGCTACCAGCTCGGTGGATCCGCGCAGGCTGCCGTCATCAACGATACCGTCACCTGTGGTGTCCACGTTGTCCGTCACGTCATACGGATAAACCTTAACTACGTTTCTGAGCGCGATATCTACCTGCAGGGAAAGATACTCCTTAAAGTTGTCTACCTCAAATACTGCCTTTGCGGTATCCTTTACTTTCCACATAACCGCTACTGCCACTTCGACCGGATTACCCAGTACATCATTGACCTTCTGCTTGCTGTTGGAAAGCGTCATCACCTTCAGTGAGATCTTCTTGCTGTACGCATCGGTGGATACCGTGGCGCCCTGTGCGGTCACCGTAACCGCCGATTTGTTTACCGCTACGTCACCGCTCTGTCCGAGCTTGGTGCCTGCTGCCGGGTTGAATGCGGTGCAGAACGGGTTTACCCAGAAGAAACCGTCGCCAACCAGTGTGCCTACATATTTGCCGAACAGTGTAAGTACCAGAGCCTCGTTCGGTTTCAAAACCTTCAGTCCCAGCCAGGTGATCCAGCCCAGGCACAGCCAGAGTATACAGATCGCAGTAACTACACCTCCGAATGCAAGCCCCGGGATCGCTACCAGGTACAGCAGGATGCTGATGATCAATACCAGCCCGCCATTCTTGTGTCCTTTAATGATTCTTTCCTGTACATTCGTTCCCATAACTTTTCCCTCCTTTGTAAGCCATATTGAGAACTGTTATATCTCACAAATCTTTGTGATATCATTATGATATCAATATGCTTTATTTCTGTCAACATACTCCGGGTTGGCATTTGTGATCGCGACAGTTGCACATCCTCTGAATGTTCTTGCCATAGGAATTTGCGATGCCCTTTCCTTTAGGACATAAAAAACTCCGATGTTTCCATCGGAGTCCTAACACGAGATTTTTTTGTTATACCGTGTTTTACGTCGAATGTTTCCGGAGCAGTTCCTCCGGAAGAAACTGCAGCCCGTGCCCCTGCGGGATGGGGAACTCCTGAAAATGCGCTCTCAAACCGGCATCATCCAATATCGACAGATAATAATGATATACTTTGGTATACTCTCCATGATCGATCGTTGCCGCCTGTTCCGGAAAGGAAACATACGGCGGAAACACCTTGACAAAATCCCCCATGCATCCGCGGCTGTTAAATGCATACAGGATATGGTTGAAATAGGTCTTCCGGGCCATCATATAACGCGCATACTGCTTTCCGATAAAAGCTTCCAGGTCAAACAGCATCACATCATTTGCTCTTGCCTCCAGATAGCGGTCGGGCTTTAAGCTTTCCACATTCTTCCAGACAGCGCACAATATCTCCCTGCTGTCTTCCGAGGACATACTCAGCCCGGCCTTACGACCCAGCTCTTCCAGCCCGCGGGCTACTTTTTCCGTATCGATGACATTAAATATCTTCATACCACACCCCCTGCTGTACTCAGAAATCAGGTCATGATGATCACGGTTAACATAAGCATACCAAAAAACACAAAAGGGACGGATCCTGCGCAACAACGCATTACCCCTCCCTTTATAATCTGTATTATACTCTTTTTCAGCAGATGCCGCAAGTTTGATTCATTGTAATTTTATTATATTTCATCCCATTTCCCATATGCAAAAAACAGGAGACGGATCACGTCTCCTGCTTTTTCTGTTTTCTTATAAAACACACATCAGCGGTAGCCCAATGCTCCGAACAGACTCGAGTAACGATAATAGGTCTCATAAGAATTATCCTCGTAGATCAGATAGATATCTTCGTCACCGTACATCTGATAATACTGGTAATCATCATAAATGGTCTGAAGATCAGGATCTACGGTCTTTCCTGCATCCATATCCGCCTCGACCTGTGCAACGATCTCCTGCAATCTTTCCGTCGCTTCCTGCGGGCGTCCGTAGTTCACATGATATTCCCCTGTTTTGACATCGCTGCTGTAACTTTGCGAAATCTCTATGGTGAAATCGCCATCCTCCAGCCCGTCCCGGAAGGTTCCGGTCCGGATAGTGGTTTCACCATAGTCATAGTACAGTGTTTCGGTACCGTTTCCGTTAGGCGCATCATCCTTCCATTCGCCTGCATAGGTCTCATACCCGCTGCCGTTATACCAGTAGGACACGCCATGCCCTACGCGTTCCCCGTCCACAAAATCACCGTAATAGAAGAAGTATCCGCCGCTTACCTGGTATATGCCGCAGCCTGTCCCGGTTCCGTGACTGCCTTCCTCGGGGATGTAGATCACGTGATCCCCCTTCAGCTCGTCGATCACCAGATCCGCTTCATAGGAACCGTCCACACTGCACATACCGATATAATCCTGTTTGGAAAGCAGATCATACGCTTTTTCCAGCAGTTCGACCTGACGCTGTCTGGCGGTTTCCCCGGGACCGAGTTCCGGATTCTGCAGTGTGCCGCTCCCCCCGCTCAGGACCACCGGACCGATGGAATCCCGCAGGGTTTCCATCCGGCTCTCCAGGTTTTCATCCCCGGTCTTTTCAAAGCCCTTCTCCAGCATATGCAGTGCCGCATCATTATCGCCCTGTGCTTCATACGCTGCTACGATCCCCTCGTAAGCCTTGACATTCTTCGGATCCTGCTTCAGCGCTTCCCGGTATGATGCTATAGCAAGCGTATAGTTCTTCTCCGCCATAGCATCTTCACCGCGCTTCATCGGAGATCCCCTGCGGCTTGAAAAAAATCCCGTGATCAGAAATGCCGCTCCCACAGTCACCAGGATCAGTGCTGCAAAGATCCCTATGATCTTTAAATATGTTGTTGCTGTTGTGTCCTTCTTGACGGCTGCTCCCGTCATTGCTGCGTTATCCATAGTTTTCCCCATCTCCGATCAGTCTACCGGCGGATGCAGATCCCACTCCGGAAAGCAGCTTGCAAACCCCTTCAGGTTCTGCTCAAGCACTACTTTCTCCATCTGCTCCGTTTCCGGATTCTCCTGGCCGAACATCGCCTCCAGTTCATCCATGCCGTCCATTTCCATATCCATATTGTCACTCATACGGTTATCCCTTCCTTTCCGATCCTTCCGTTATGCGACCAGCTTCTTACGCTCTTTGCTGCGGAACTCAGATACCTTCGAACGTACATCCAGCCACTCTTTCTCGGTGATCAGGATCTCGCCCTTGCCTTTGGCGATCAGTTCTTTGTATTCGTTATTAATACTCTCCACGGTCTGTATCGCCTTTTTATTCTGCAGATATCCGTACCCGCCGGCTGCTCCTGCGCCAAGCAGCATAAGGAGCACCAGGATCACTCCGTGAGGGATCATAAACAGGCCGAACACTCCCAGTACTCCGGCGCCGATAAACCAGGGAAGCCCCGGCTTCATATTTACCGCATCCACCTTCTGCTGACGGAGACCATCCATATACTTCTCGTAATCATCCAGCAGCTGCGTCTCGTTGGAACCGTCTACTGTATTTCCCGTCCAGCCGTCGATACCGATGCTGATCTGCGTCGGAAATGCCTCGCTCTTCTCATCCAGGAAACGGTCATAGCCGTCATTGATATAATTCTTCAAAAAAGAGATCGCCGTCTTTCTTTCAGAGATGGCACGTCCCTTTCCTCCGGAGATGACATCGGTCATTTTGGCAACCATGTCCATCTTCTGTGCCTTTTTGAGCCTCCGCGCGCCTTCCACTACCTTCTGTGCGGTAAACACGTCTCCGCGGTATGCCTTAATGGCCGTCAGTTCTTCTTCTTGATCCCGCAGCGGTTTTTCCTCCTGCGCATAATCGCTGACCAGCTGTACCAGACGCTCATCGATCCCGCGCACCAGCTGGGTCTGATCTACCGGCGCTTTTGCCAGATTGTCAAATGCCGTTTCCACCGATCCCGATGCACAGATCCGTCCCAGATAATCATCGATTCGCCCGAATTCCTTCACGTTTTTCTTCAGCGCCGGATAGTGTCCGTCCATCGGCTGCACATACAGACGGAGCATCTCGTCCCACTGCTCCACCTGTTTCTTTTCAAAGTCCTCCGTGGTGTCACGGATCTCATTGATCCAGTTGGCGATATAATCGTCACAGCGGTGTTTCCGGTCCTCACCGAATACGCCGTTTACATAGGCATCCACAAAGGAAAACTCCAGATCCGAGAAGTTTCTGGCATCCAGTTTGGAGAAATACAGAGACAGCCATTCAAAGCAGGTGTCCTCTCTGCCGTTTCTGCGGCACACCAGTGCCATGCAGAGCGCAGTTCTCTTCGTATCCCTGCGCATCGCCTCGCTGATGGCACGATCCGCAAGAGCCCTGTCATTACCGATCCAGGCCGCAACCGCGATCAGGCAGGGCGCCAGCCAGTACTTCGGCGTGGAAAGCATCAGCTCTTCCGATACCTTTGATATGGTGGTCTGTCTTACCAGTTTGGCGTCGGTCGCCTGCAGCACACCGAGCATGGTATCCCGGACCACCTTGTAATTGCCGAATTTCTGCTCCAGTTCCTGACGCACACGCACCAGCTCCGTAGTCGCCCTCTGAAATTCCGCTTCCTTGCGCTGCTCATCCATCATCCTGAGGAAATCCTTCTTCAGTGCCTCAAGCTGCGCCAGAGTATTATTCATCTTTCTGTCAACATCATTCATCCGCTCCCCGAGCTGCCGTGTATTCTCCGAAAGAATGCTCAGGGAACTTTCGATACCACTTAACTGTGAACTTACGTTTACTGATGCTACATCTGCCATGTTTCCTTCCTTTCCGCTGCAGGTTACATCATCCCTGCATCACTTTGAAATTTCCGGTTTTTCTGTTGATAGGTCATCGAAAACTTCTGTTTCCACTCCGGCGATCCCATACGTTCGATGATCTTCCCCACGGGAACCACGAAGTTTTCATAAAAATACCGGGTCTGCGTCCGCATTGCGAACGTATTGCCTTTATAGGGCGAATCCGGATTGGTCTCTATGGACTTCAGCAGCGAAAAACATGTTTTGGGAATATCGCAGTGTTCCGCAAGATCCCCGTACATTTCCACCATCTCCGGATCCAGAAATCCGGAAGATGACCGCTTGGCGATAAAATAAGGACACATCTTATCTATGAATTCACAAAGTTCCTTTTTGTCCTCATCCGCCTGCATATTGGCTGCCGAGATCGTAATGATATCCTTCTCATATTCGGAAAGATACGGCAGCGAAGCCGCGATCAGTTTTTGCAGATCCCGGATCTCATCATAGTCCAGGGCCTCTGCTTTCATCGCGTTAAAGAATTCTTTCAGCTGTCCGGCTTCTTTCCCCTCCACATCATTATAAAATGCGATGATAAACCGGGCGGGGATATTTTCGACGGAGATATTCAGGACATCCAGCGCAAAATGTCTGGCATCCGCATATCTTGCTTCCGTGAACTGACTGACCGCATTTTCCTTGCAATAAATGACCTTTCCGTTCCGGTTCAGCGTAGCCCGTGAATAAAACTCCTGTTTTCCGCACTGATTGCAGATCAGCAGCCGCTTCACCGGGTCAAAAATGACGTCTGTGCTCCCGCATCCGTTACAGCTTAATCCTGCACCCATCTCCATGCGCCGTCACCTCTGTTACAGTGTCTGCATAGACGCATTTCTGGACTGGTACAGCCGGATCGCTTCGCGGATGTTTTCAATGACCGCATCAGCTGCCGCGCCGTCCTTTAACTGTGCCTCGATATCCATCAGCTTCTCTGTAAACGCCTGCTCTTTTTCCTCCGGATCGACACGGGACACATTGGTACCGTAGTCCACGGTCTCTTTCAGTTTCTTCAGTTCTTTGCGTACCTCATCGTCTTTTGCCGCTGCCATCAGGGATGCGATGGTAGAAGAATACAGGGCAGTCGGAGCCGTGCGGGCACGCACTTCGTCTGCCAGCTGCTGTCCCTTCTTTGCATTGTTTACGGAAGCCGGGACCAGCACGACCGCTGCGATCGTGATCACGAAGTTCGCGATCAGGAGCAGCATACCGACCTCTTCCCACTTCATCATACAGAATCTGGCATTGATCACCGTGCCGGCTGCTGCATAGCCAAGCAGGATCACATAAGTAACATTCGATAATTCCGCTTCCGCATCCTTCTGCTGCTTATGCGCCCACAGATATCCGGCCATGGCGATCAGGTACACCAGGATGCCGCATACCAGCGCGCACACAAAGGTGAAGCCCGTTCCTTTTACCAGGAAAAGCATTGCCAATACCCAGAGCAGAGCCGCTGCCCCGAAAACTACAGAAAAATGTTTTTTCAACCTTCCTTACCTCCGATCACAAAGCTGTTCCGCACTTCGCACAGAACTTTTCTCCCGGTTCCGCAGCTTCGCCGCAGTTCGGGCACTTCTTTCCGACCTTCTGTCCGCAGCCGGTGCAGAACAGTGCACCCGGCTTCAGTTCCTTGCCGCAGTTGCTGCAGCATGCGGCTTTTTCCACCGGTGCTCCGCAGCCGGCGCAGAAGCCGTCTCCCGGATCCAGCGGTGCTCCGCAGGCCTTGCATTTCTGAACCCCGGACGCTGCCGCGGACTGCGGCTGCATCATCTGTGCCGGATTACCCATAGCGGACTGTGCCACGGCTCCCATTCCGGCGCCGATGCTTCCGCCCATGCCAAGCCCCATGGTCAGTCCCATGCCTGCGCCCATCAGATTGGCGCTCATGCCTTCGTTGGAAGCTGCCGCATTCATGATATTGAAGGACTGCTCCTGCTGATAGGTATAGCCTTCCCGCTGACGCATGCGCATTCTGGCTTCGGATTCGATATCCATCTGCTGCGCGTTGCCTTCCGCCTCCAGGAACTTCTGCTTCCGGCGGATCTTCATCTCATTGATCGCAGCCAGATCTTCATCCGGCGCATTGATATTGGTAAATGAGAAATTGTCCAGTGTTAAGCCGAACTCTTCAAAATATGAAGTCAGCTTCGCCTGAATGATCTGCGAAAAATCACTCAGATGTGTACTGATCTTCAGGATGCCGACGTGCTGGTCCACCATATTCTTGGCCAGCAGATCCGGTACATACTCCAGGATCTTTGCACGCATATACTGTACCAGTTCTTCCCGGGTGTACTGTGCCTTGGTCCCGACCACCTTCTGCAGGAATTTTCTGGCCTGCACTGCCGAAACCGTGCTGTCCATCTGCTCAATGTGCGCGCCGAACAGACCCTGGGCCCGGACGTGAATGTTCACTTCCTCCTCCGGATCCTCCACCACGACCGGGTTCTGGGTACCCCATTTCAGATCATTCATATACGTGGTATTTAAGAAAAATACCTCGCTGTGAAAAGCGGACTCGCCTCCCGTAAGCTTATGGCTGATATTGCGGAACGGCGCAAAACGGCTGTCCCCGGTATCCAGCTTGATCTTGCAGGGGCCTGCAAATACCGATACCTGCGCAGTGCCGCCCTCTGCATTCAATGCGCTTCCGGTATCCACATTATTGATGAACACCGCCATCTGGGACGGTGCAACGATCAGAAAACTGCCGTTCGGAAAATCCTCATACGGAAACTTGAAGCTGATCAGATCCGCTTCCCTGCCTGCTTCCGGCTCCCATTTGATCACATCAACGGAAAACGCCCCAAGGATCCCCTTATGCTCTTTTTCCTTCGGGTTCGTACTCTGAAATAATCCCATCTTTTCCTCCCTGAATAACAATGAAAAAATACAACGGTTACTTCTTTAACTTATTATTATAAGTCTTATTATCGCATTTTAGCAACTGTTTATTCTTTATCTTTATGTCGTTTTTTCCGTTTTTCATGTCGTTTCCCTCATAACTCGTAAAAAGGGCGTCCTGCCTGCAGAACGCCCTTTGATGTTCGTAAATGTTCTCAGATCATCTAAGCAATGATCATTTCAGTGTTACTTCTTTTTTCGCCCGGATATCCCTGCTGGAAGCGCCGATGTAAATGACCATCTTTCCCTTCATCTGCTGCCAGGTGTTCGTTTCGTTGTCGAAGTGGGAAAAGTCCTTTGCGGTGAGCATAAACTTCACCGTCTTTTCCTCCCCCGGGGCCAGTTCCGCTTTGTCAAAGCCTTTCAGTTCCTTGACGGGATTGGCTTCGGAAACCGCCTTTTCCCCCACGTACAGCTGCACCGCTTCCTTTCCGGCAACGTGTCCGGTGTTCTTTACCTTGATGCTCACGGTAAAGAGCGCATCTTTGCCCTTTGCCTTCTCCACCGTCATACCGCTGTATTTGTATTCCGTATAGGACAAGCCGTAACCGAACTCGTACTGCACCGGTACATCAAACTTCTCATAGAAGCGGTAGCCCACAAACACACCATCCTTAAAGGTCTGGGTCATGGTGGCGTTCATCTTTTTCTTTTCCGCCGCAGTGAGCTTGCGTCCCGGATAATCGCCGAAGACCGCTGCCGAAGTTTTCTTAAAATCGGATGGCAGGGATTCCGGCAGTTTCCCGCTCGGATTGACCGTACCGCTGATCACCTCCGCCAGCGCCGTACCGCCTTCCATACCGTTGTAGGCCATCCACAGGATCGCCTGTGCCTTGTCACTCCAGGCCGTCATATCCACCGGGCTGCCGGCAAACATCACGACCACCGCCCGGGGATTTACCGCCAGCACCGCATTGATCAGTTCATCCTGCGCATACGGCAGCTTCAGATCCTTGCGGTCCATGCCCTCGGTATCGTAGTTGTGATCCAGACCGCCCACGATCACCACTTCTTCGTATTCCTTTGCCAAACGTACTGCTTCTTCCCGGTACTCTTTGATCCGCTTTTTCTCTTCTGCCGCCACCTTGCGTTTGTCGCGTACGGACGGATCCGACATGATCTCTGCGGATACGCTATCTTCCTGCCAGCTGGTATCTTCCTTTGTCTTCTTCGGAACATAATAGCCCGGTGTGTAACGCACTTCCGTATTGCCGCCATACTCCCGGGTCAGGCCCATCAGCGGTGTCACTTCGTACAGCGCCTTGATCTCGCCGCTGCCGCCGCCGTTGGACTGCTTCCTATCCGCATTGTTTCCGATCACCAGCAGACGCTTTGTCATTGACGGCTTGATCGGCAGACGTTTTTTCTCATTCTTTAGCATCACCACGGCTTCCCTTGCAGTCTGCTTTGCAAAGTAGTGCATTGCCGATCCGTTGTAATAGCCGGGATCACGGTCTTCCACCGGCACGGCCTTTGCCGCGGTCCTGCCGTTCTTCTTTTCCGTCAGCTCGATCTCGATCATGCGCACCCGCAGCATAAAGCGCAGGATGTTGCGCACTTTCTTATCCAGGTCTTCCTCTTTAATCTCGCCCTTCTTTACGGCTTCGATCACCGGCTTTCCCAGATAGTAATCATCAAAATTCGGGAACACGCTCATCTCCAGATCCAGCCCGCTCTCCGCAGCCGCTTTGGTATCATGTACCGCGCCCCAGTCGGAAACCACCAGACCGTCGTATTTCCATTCTTTGCGTAAAATATCGGTCAGCAGAAATTTGCTCTGGCTGCCATGCTCGCCGCGCACCAGGTTATAAGAGCCCATCAGCGCCTTTGTCTTTGCGCGTTTCACCGCCGCCTCAAAGCCCGGCAGATAGATCTCCCTCAGGGTACGCTCGTCCAGTTCCACATTGACCCACAGCCGCTCCCACTCCTGGGCATTGCAGGCAAAGTGCTTCACGCATGCGGATACATCGTTCTCCTGGATGCCTTCGATCAGCGGCACCACCATCTCCGCGATCAGGTACGGATCCTCGCTCATATATTCAAAATTACGTCCGCACAGCGGATTGCGCTTGATATTGATGCCGGGCGCCAGGATCATATCCTTGCCGCGTCCTCTGGCTTCACGGCCCAGTACCTCACCGGACATACGCGCCAGTTCGCGGTTCCAGGTCGATGCGATCGCCGTATTGCAGGGCAGATAGCTCACTGCATCCGCCGAGGTTCCCACCGGATGCCAGTCCGCCGGATGAAAATCGTTCCGCACGCCCATAGGCCCGTCCGAGGTTGTGATCTTCGGAATGCCCAGCCTCGGCACATCGCCGGAGCGGAAAAATTCGGATGCATGGATCATCCGGGATTTCTCCTCCAAAGTCAGCTCCCGAAGCAGCGCCTCGATCTTCTTTTCGGTATCTTTTTTGCTCACGCGCATATACTGTTCTCCTTATTATTCTCCTGCCCGGTTTTTCCATCTCATCCGTCAGCTTCCCCGCAAGGGGAAGCCGGGAACAAGCGTCCTTCTATGATCACAAAATCTCCATAAACCTATCGCGGATCGTAGCAAAGCTCTCATCCACGAAGCCGAAATCTTTCTCCTTATAGTTCCACAGGGCGCGGCCGATGCCATGCTTGTCAAAGACCGCATGGATATCCTTCATCCAGCGCAGGCGGTCTTCCGGATCCGCCAGGTCGATCACGCCGTACTCGCCGCAGTACAGAGGGATGCCGTCTTTTTCCGCTTTTTCCAGTGCCGGTGCGAACAGGTCCTCGTAGAAACCTTCGCCGATCTCGCTGATGCCCTCGGTAAATACCGCCCCCGCCAGATCCGTATCCAGGCTGTTGCTCACATCCTGGTACTCTTTCAGTGTCTTCGGATATCCCACGCGGAAATCCGACGGCATCTTGTCTACCCAGTATGCGCCCTGATGGGTAAAGATGATGGGTTCATAGCAGTGGAAATTGTAGACGATGCGGTCGTCCAGCGGGATATCCAGCAGATGTACCGTCGTGATGCTGTTGTAGCATACGCCGCCGACCACGATATAGCTCTTCGGCGCCTGTTCACGCACCATTTTGATAAACTTCGTCACGATGCCGTTCCACGCATCTGCCACTTCATACAGCACCACTTCGTTTAAGGGCTCAAAGGCCACCTGCTCCGGATATGCCGCAAAACGTCTCACGATCTCTTTCCACAGTTTCATAAAACGCGCCTGCAGCGCATCATCATAAAAGAATTTCTTCCGGTCCATATCCTTCTTCAGCGGATCGAAGGAATAGCCGAAGCACTCGTGCAGATCGATGATCATGTGAAGACCGTATTCCTCACACCATGCGCGGCAGCTTTCCAGATAACCGAAGCCGGACTCGATCGGATTGCCTTCCTCGTCTTCCAGCACGTTATAATCCACCGGTACACGCACGTGGTCAAAGCCCAAAGATGCAATGCTCTCGATGTCTGCCTTGGTGATAAAGCTGTCAAAATGCGCCTTATCGTACTTTGCGAACTGCGAGATCCAGCCGCCGAGATTTACGCCCTTCTGAAACCCTTCAAATTTCCCCATACTAGATAACCTCCTGCTCATATTGTTTTCTTCTTTTTTTCACTTCATACATTTTTTTTTCCACGATATCGATGGCCGCCTGCAGATTCATATCCTTATGGATCTCTGTCAGATACGTGCCGCAGCTGGCCGAGATGCGGAAGCCCAGTTCCCTGCTCTTCTGGTCCAGGCGCCGCGCGATGGTGTCCAGGATACCTTCCGTTTCCGCGCCCCCCGGCACAAATGCCAGCATCTCGTCCCCGCCGAAACGTACGCAGAGCGCATTTCCCGGACATGCATCCTGCAGTGCATGCGCCACAGCCTCAATGGCCTGGTCTCCGGCCTGATGCCCGTGCCCGTCATTGATCCCTTTCAGATAATCCAGGTCCGCCATCACGACCAGCAGCGCTTCCCCGTCCATATCCGGATCGTTCCGTATCACATCAAATGCCTCCCGGAACGCCAGACGGTTATACAGTCCGGTCAATGCGTCGATCTTGTAGATCTCCTTCATCCGTTCCATCAGGTACTGCTGGTACTGCATGCTGATATAGCCGCCCAGCCCCTGGTTCACCATCTCCGTAAGTGTCGCCGTCTTGGCATATTCCGTGATATTGTATGTATCATAGAAATAAACCACGTAGCCCATCGGACGGTCCATATAATCCAGCCCCTGGAAGATCAGCGGATACCCGCTCTCCATCCGCTTCTTCAGATCCGGCATCACCTGCCGTTTGTCAAAGACCAGCCGCTCCCCGTCCGAATACTCCGGATCATAGATCAGGTTATACGCGGAATCCCAAGGTTCCTCCGTAAAGAAGTTTCTCTCCCGCCGGAAGCACTCGGCTTTTACCACGCAGCACATATGGTCGGTATATTTATGATCCATATTGGAAACCGCTTCCGAAAGCGTTCCCGACATGATCATCTTGGTCACACAGTCGTGGGTTAAGCGCACATCGTCCTGATAACGGTAGAAGCGGTCGTTGAACGTATTGATCGATGCCCGTCCCTGATAGGAGCAGTGCGGACATCCGCAGGATTCGCTGGTCACGAGCTTCGGCACTACCCGGAGCGCTTCCCCGCATGTTCCTTCCATGCAGTGTTCCACCGCCACCGCCGTCATCTCTGCCAGCTCCCGCAGTTCACAGTCGACGGTCGTCATGCCCGGCTGGTTCAGATAGGCCTCGTCATAGCCGTCAAAACCGGTAATGATCACATCCTCCGGCACACGGTAGCCGTGGTTCTTCATCACATCGCAGGCATTGATCGCCATAAAGTCGTTGGCACAGATGATCGCATCAGGGATATCCCCGGACGCAATGATCTCCTCCGTCGCCTTTCTGGCCGGCATCGCCCAGAAATCGCCGTAACTGCACATCTTCTCTTCATCAAAGGGGATCCCGTGTTCCTCGATCACCTTGCGGAAGATCTGTTTGCGTTCCTCCGAAAAAACATTACCCCGGAATCCGCCCATATAATGCGGCTTTTTGACCACATGCTGTTCCATCACATGCCGCATCACCGCTTCAAAGCCCGCGGCAAAATCAAAACGCACGTTGCTGCAGCCTTCGTACTCGCCGTCCACGACGACCACGGGCTTGTGATTCGCTTCCGCGTCTTTGATGATCCTGCGCGCGATGGTATGATTCTTGATCTTCTCATCCATCAGGATCACGATATCTACTTTTTCATAATCGATATAGGAAAAAATCTCTGCCTCGGAAGGAATATGCTCCTCCACCCAGTACAGATCCTCGTTGATGGAATAGATCCATAAAGAAAAACCCTGCTCCCGCAACCGGTCGCATAGCGCCAGAATATAGTCATAGACCTGCAGATCATAGATGCGCGACGTACATAACGCCGCTACTCTCCGGTTCCCAACCATAGCAATCCCCCGTGCCGCTCAAAAGCCATACTTACTACAGATAAGAATAAACACCCGACTATAAGTATATCATGTTCTGCGGCTTTTGGGAACAAGTATTAAATTGAAATCAGGCGCGATCCATGGTATGCTTTTTTTGAGAGATGATCATTTATTCAGGGGCTTGGGGGCATGGCTGCAGAGATCTTTGAAGACTATTTTGAACATACCAACACCGATTATCCGATCGGTGTGTATTATATTGACTTCTCCGGCATGTTTATGGAGCGCGTGCGCCCCCAGTGGCATGATGAGATGGAGATCGATCTGGTCCGGGAAGGCCAGGCGGTCTTTACCGTCGGGGAAGAAGAAGTGCTGGTTCCCGCCGGGGCTGCCATCTGGATCAACCAGAACCGGCTGCATTCCATCCGTCCGGCCAATACCGAAAAATGCGTGATCCTTTCCACGCTCTTTCACCCGTCCTATCTGTTTGAAGACGGCTCCTTTCTGTCGGCAAAATATTTTTCACCGCTCATCATGAATACCGACTTTACCCATGTAGTGCTGGACCGCAGCGATGCCTACGGCCGGCGCGGCCTGGAATGTGTGGATGCCATCCTGGATGCCAATCTGAAAAAAGAATACGGGTACGAACTGGAGACCAAAGGTATGCTCTGCCGTCTGTGGCTGCAGCTACTGGAAAAGGATGCTTTTGCCCAGCGTCAGGTAGCCGTGCGCGCCCTGCTCGATGAGGAGCGTGTCAAAAACGCCATCCTGTTCATCCAGGAACGCTACCGGGATGCCATAACCCTGGACCATATCGCCGAGAGCATCCATGTCAGCAAGAGCGAGTGCTGCCGCTGTTTCAAACGCACCACCAAAGAGGCGCCCTTTGACCACCTGCTGATCTACCGCGTCTTCGAGTCAGCCCGGCGCATGCAGCGCGCAGACGCATCTGCCGACTCCATCCAGACGCTCTCCAGGGCAGTCGGTTTCCACAACGCCAGTTACTACAACAAGATCTTCAAAAAATACATGGGCTGCACCCCTACGCAGTACCGCGAGATCATCAAAAAAAGCCACAGGGATGCGCTCAATCCCTATGGCATATCTTTGGCCCGTCTGTAACTTACGTCTTTATCAGTTTTTTTATAAAATTCTTTTATTGAGTTCTTTTTCCGACCACTACGAACCGGCCGTATTCCGATGAATTATCACAGGTGATCAGTGTGATCAGCTCGTCTCCGAACTCTGCCGTCACCCCGGTATCATACAAAGACAGCGCTTTGACGTTGTCATAAAAATACCGGAACTGTTCCTCGTTCTCTGCCTGAAAGAACTGGTAATACTTAAATGCGTCCTGATCCACATAGTAGACCTCGGCACGGAAGGCCGCCATCACCGCATACTCCCTGTGCTCATACAGGCTGTCAAAACAGATCACCGGATGCGCTGTCCCGTACGCTTTCTGCGCATACAGATCCAGTTCACCGAACATCTCCTTACTGCGCATGTGATGCCCGAAGATCATCAGATTGGTCCCCGGCGCCACGCCATCCTCGTATCCGTAAGAGAGCTTTCCGACGCCCACTTCCGATTGGGGATCCGCAAAAAGGCAGCCGTTGGTATTATTGTGTCCGTAAAAATCCCGGCGCAGATAGTGCCACTTGTCCGCCGGCGTCTGCATCACCGGATAATCAATCCGTGTCCCCTCGATCCGAAGCCAGCCGATGATATCCGGATTCAGATCATACAGCATGGCATACTCCGGCAGCATCGATGTCGGTGTTTCGATGTATTCCTCTACCGGCACCATCTCCTCTTCCGGCTTCTCTGCATCCTGCGGCTTCTCGGGATCCGCCGGCTGTTCCTTGGGCGTTTCGGCGGAAACGACAGGTTTCGAAAGCGTCCGTTCCGATGCAGCCTGACTCATCAGGGCATGCAGCTCCTCCTGCTGGTGCTTGGTCCGCATGTCATCCACGACGCCCTTTCCCAGGATAACCGCCCCCACGATCAGACAGATGCCGCCGATCACAAATAAGATATCCCGGATCAATTCCAAACGATTCTTATCACTCATCTCACCGTTTTCCTGTTTATGCGCTCTCGCCCATCTTAAGAAGCTTTGCCGCCTGGTCGGCTGTCGTACACGCATCCAGGATCTCCTGCAGATCGCCGTTCATCACGTTATCGATCTTGTACAGCGTCAGTCCGATGCGGTGATCCGTCACACGTCCCTGCGGGAAATTGTAAGTACGGATCTTTTCGGAACGGTCCCCCGTACCGATCTGGCTGCGTCGCATATCCGCCTCCGCATCATGGGCTTTCTGCAGCTCCAGGTCATAGAGCTTGGCGCGCAGCAGCGCAAACGCCTTTTCCCGGTTCTGGATCTGCGATTTCTCCGTCTGGGAATAGATCACGATACCGGTGGGATAATGTGTCAGACGCACCGCCGAGTCCGTGGTATTGACACACTGCCCGCCGTTTCCGGATGCACGCATCACGTCGATACGGATGTCTTTGTCGTCGATCACCACATCCACATCCTCTGCTTCCGGCATCACAGCTACCGTTACCGTGGATGTATGGATGCGCCCGCCGGTCTCGGTCTTCGGCACACGCTGCACACGGTGTACGCCGCTTTCATACTTCAGTACGGAGTATGCGCCCGCACCGCTTACCATAAACTCTGCTTCCTTCATACCGCCAATGCCGGTCTCGTCCGCGTTCACCAGTTCCAGCTTCCAGCGGCGGCTCTCGATATAATGCGCATACATACGGTACAGCTCTGCCGCAAACAGCGCCGCCTCGTCCCCGCCGGCGCCCGCGCGGATCTCCACGATCACGTTCTTGTCATCGTTCGGGTCCTTGGGCAGCAGCAGGATCTTGAGTTTCTGCTCCAGCTCCGCGATCTGCTTTTTCGCTTCGTTATACTCCTCTTTGAGCATCTCGCGCATTTCCGGATCTTTTTCCTCTTCCAGCATGGACACCGCATCTTCCGCATCCTGCGTGGCTTTCTTGTATGCCTTGTAAGCTTCCACGATCGGTGTCAGATCACTCTGCTCCTTCATCAGCCTCTGGAACCGCTTGGCATCGTTTGCCACCCCCGGCTCCGAGAGCTCGTTTAAGATTTCCTCAAATCGTCTTAATAAGTCCTCTAATTTGTCAAACATGTTATTACCCTCACTTAATACTGTTTACATCTATCGTCATTTCGTAACCTGGCTTTTTCTCAAAAGGAAGCCGGGATTAAATTTACTTGCTGTATACACCAACAACCACTCTGTCGAGCCCGGCGTAGTCCTTCACCGTATGGATCTCTGTGTAGCCCTGCTCCTGCATCAGCGTTTCCACAACCCGGGCCTGCGCGCATCCGATCTCCAGATACAAACGCCCTTCCGCTGCAAAATACGCCGGTGTCTCCGCGATGATCCTGCGGTAGAAATCCAGACCGTCCGCGCCGCCGTCCAGCGCCATATACGGATCGTGCTCCCGCACCTCCGGCATCAGGATATCGATCTCCGCCGTCTCGATATAGGGCGGATTGGATACGATGATATCATAACCCTTTTCCGTCTCCGGCAATGCCGCGAACAGATCCCCCCGGTAAAACACTGCCGGGATTTCCAGCCGGCCGGCATTCGCCTGCGCTACCGCAAGCGCATCCTCCGACAGATCCGTTCCGATGCCGCATGCAGAATTGGCATACTTTAAGATGCTCAGCAGTATGCATCCGCTTCCCGTGCACAGATCCAGGACCTTTGCGCCGATGGCGCCGTCTTTCAGCACCTCTTCCACCAGGATCTCCGTATCCGGCCGCGGCACCAGCACACGCTTATCCACCGCAAACTCCAGTCCCATAAAGTACTGTGAGCCGGTGATATGCTGCAGCGGGATTCTCTGCGCGCGCTTCGCGGTCACTTCCCGGTACTGCGTCTCTTCCTCCGCGCTCAGAACACGTTCCGGCGCCAGCAGCATTGCCTGTCGGTCTGTTTTACAGACATACTCCAGCAGAAGTCTTGCATTCTGTTCCGCTTCCGGCACTTCTGCCGCCAGCAGCTGCTCCCTGCCCTGCAGGTATGCCTCACGATAAGTGATGCCGCTCATTCGCCGTCATCCCCGCCGTTTTCTTTCCGTATCCTTGCCAGCATCTCTTCCACCTCAAGTACGCTGATCTCCAGCGTTTCCTCTCCGGTCTCCACTTCACGGCCGTCCGCCTCGATCCGTTTCTTCTTAACAGTCTTGGTCTTGAAATGCTTCTTCTGGAAACTTTCCCAGTCAAATACCGCTTCCACGGAAGCGATCGCCACTTCGATCATCTCATCGTCCGGCTCTTTGGTGGTCACGCGCTGCAGCCACAGCCCGGGAGCCGAGATGATATCCAGCAGGATGCTCTCCTTGGTACCGGCCAGTTTTAAAAGTTCATAGGATATGCCCGCGATTACCGGCACCAGCGCGATACGCAGCGCCATACGCTTCCATACCACATCCGTCTGTATAAAGAAGCAGAGCACGATCCCGATCAGTACCACCAGGATCAGGAAACTGGTGCCGCAGCGCTTATGGAATCGCGTGGAACGCTTCACGTTCTTCACGGTCAGCGGCCGTCCCGATTCGATGCAGTTGATGCATTTATGTTCCGCGCCATGATACTGATACAGCCTGCGGATGTCCTTCATCAGCGCGATGCTCGCCACATAGATCAGAAAGACCAGGATGCGCAGCACCCCTTCGATCAGCAGCACCAGGGAATGGTTACGGATATATTTCCCGAGGATCTCCGATACCGCATACGGCAGCACCATAAACAAAAGGATCGCAAAGGCGATGGATAAAAGCACCGTGATCCCCATAGCCACATCGTCTGCCTTCTCGTGGAAGATCTTCTCCAGAATGCCGTTTTCTTCTTCGCTCTCATCCCCGCTCGCATCGGCGGAATAGGTTAAAATGTCCATTCCCAGCACCAGGGAATCCACAAAATTGAAGATGCCCCGGATGAACGGGATCTTGCGCAGGATGCTGTCCGGGTTGCCCTTTGACTGCTTCAGCGTCACATCAATGGTGCCGTCCGGCTTGCGTACCGCCACCGCATATTCCTGCTTGTTACGCATCATCACGCCTTCCAGTACGGCCTGGCCGCCGATCCCGGAATAGACTGTTTTTTTCTTCTTTGCCATAAAAACTCCTGTACAGATACGAAAAAAGTTGGGACAGGGTTCTCCTATCCCAACTTCTCAATTTGCAAATACAAAACCTACTTGTTTGCAGCTACACCGTACTTCTTGTTGAACTTATCTACACGACCGCGAGCCTGGGTAGCTTTCTGCTGGCCGGTGTAGAACGGATGGCACTTGGAGCAGATTTCTACGTGGATCTCAGACTTTGTAGAACCGGTCACAAAAGTGTTTCCGCAGTTGCAGGTTACGGTTGCCTGATAATACTCAGGATGGATTCCTTCTCTCATTTTACACTCCTTCTTTCCACCTCACGAATAAACAAGGTTATTTCTTTATACGTGTGTGGAACCTTCCATGTTTACAACAACTTCTAAAATGTATCACAATTCCGCTGTGATTGCAAGTATATTTTTCTTTTAATAGAATCGCGTCTTTTGGATCATCTGCACAAATTCTTTGTTGCTGTGGGTCTTTGCAAACATATCGATGATCTTGTCTACGGAATCATCCGGTCGCACACCATTGATTGCTTTGCGGATGATGCTGATTGCTTCCATCTCTTCCGGTGTCAGCAGCAGGTCCTCACGACGTGTGCTGGATTTCGGAATATCGATGGCCGGGAAGATCCGTCTCTCGGAAAGCTTGCGGTCCAGTACCAGTTCCATGTTACCGGTACCCTTGAATTCTTCGTATACCACATCGTCCATCTTGCTGCCGGTGTCTACCAGCGCAGTTGCCAAGATCGTTAAGCTGCCGCCTTCCCGCATATTACGCGCCGCGCCGAAAAATCTCTTGGGCGGATGCATCGCCGCAGGATCCAGACCACCGGAAAGCGTACGTCCGCTGGGCGGAACCACCTGGTTGTATGCACGGGTCAGACGGGTAATGGAATCCAGCAGGATGATGACATCCTTCTTATACTCCACAAGGCGTCTCGCGCGTTCTACCACCATTTCGGCAACACGCTTATGATGCTCCGGTGTCTCATCAAAGGTCGAGTAGATGACTTCCACGCCGTCTCCGCCGACCTCTTCCTTCATATCCGTTACTTCCTCCGGACGCTCGTCGATCAGCAGGATGATCATATGCATATCCGGGTTGGCGAACTTAATGGACTTTGCCACATCCTTCAGCAGTGTCGTCTTACCTGCCTTCGGCTGCGCCACGATCATACCTCGCTGTCCCTTGCCGATCGGGCTGATCAGATCCATGATACGCATGGATACCGGTGCACCCGGACGCTCCAGTTTGATCTTCTTGTCCGGGAAAACCGGTGTCATATCTTCAAAATTCAATCGGCTCGGTGTCGTCTCCGGCGCATAACCGTTCACACTGGTCAGATACAGAAGCGCGCGGAATTTTTCCTTCTCTGTCTTGACCTTGGTATTGCCGGTCAGGATATCACCGGTCTTTAACGCGAACCGGCGGATCTGGCTGGGTGCCACATACACATCGTTCACGCCCGGCAGGAAATTTTCACAGCGGATAAAGCCGAACCCGTCCTGCATTACTTCCAGGATGCCGTTGACCGTCTGTCCGCTGTCCAGCTCTTTGATCTGCTGCTCATCCAACGCATCCACATCAAAAGCTTTCTTGCGCTCTCCCTTATCGCCCTTGTCCTCTTCCGCAGCCTTCGGTGCTGTCTTTGCTTCTTCTTTGACCGGAGCCGGCTTCGCCTCTTCCTTTACCTGTGCGGATGCCGCTTCCTTCTCAGCCGCTTTATTCTCTTCTTCATCTTTGGCCAGCATTGCTTCAACGAGCTCGGCCTTCTTCATGGTAGAAGTACACTTGATGCCGCGAAACTTAGCCATGCCCTTGAGATCCGTCAGAGGAATACCCTCGTAACGTTTTCTCATGTCTGCCGCATTTGCCATAATAAAACCTCCCAAAAAAATAAATATAATACACGCTTATTGATTTCTTTGTAACAATATTCTTCTGTGCTAAATCAGTAAATGGGATTCCTTAACGAAATGTCCACGATTGCTTTTTATGACTGCTACGGGAACGATTATACACTATTTTTCAGAAAAAGCAAATAGTTTTCTTGTGCTTTTCAACACATGATGATAAACTACGAATTAATTAAGTATAAAAGGAGAGTACCATCATGACAAACGCTGAAAAAGCATTACAGTTACACGAAGAATGGAAGGGCAAGCTGAACACCACTGCCAAAGCTTCCGTAAAGACAGCAGAAGATCTGGCTCTGGCTTATACCCCGGGTGTAGCCGAGCCCTGCAAGGTGATCGCGAAAGATCCCGAAGCAGCTTACAAATACACGATCAAATCCAATACGATCCTGGTCGTTTCCGACGGCAGCGCCGTACTGGGCCTTGGCAACATCGGCCCGAAGGCCGCTATGCCGGTTATGGAAGGCAAGGCCGTACTGTTCAAGGAGTTCGGCGGTGTAAATGCCGTACCGATCTGCCTGGACACCCAGGATACCGAAGAGATCATCAAGGCCGTAACATGGCTGGCTCCGGGCTACGGCGGCATCAATCTGGAAGACATCAGCGCACCGCGCTGCTTTGAGATCGAGGAAAGACTGAAGGAAACCCTGGACATCCCGGTATTCCATGATGACCAGCATGGTACCGCCATCGTGGTACTGGCTGCCCTGATCAATGCATTGAAGGTAGTAAAGAAGGAAGCAGCAGACTGCAAGGTAGTTGTCAGCGGCGCCGGCGCTGCCGGTGTAGCGATCACTAAGCTGCTCTTAAGCTACGGTTTCAAGAATATCATCCTCTGCAACAGCAAGGGTGTCATCTCCAAAGATGCAAAGAACTTAAACTGGATGCAGGAAAAGATGGTCGCTCTGACCAATCCGGAAAACATCAGCGGTACCATGGGTGACGCTCTGGTGGGCGCTGACATCTTCATCGGCGTATCCGCGCCGGGCATCGTAACCGCCGATATGGTACGCAGCATGAACAAGGATGCCATCATCTTTGCCATGGCGAATCCGGTACCGGAGATCATGCCGGATATCGCAAAAGAAGCAGGTGCACGTATCATCGGTACCGGCCGCAGCGATTTCCCGAACCAGGTCAATAACGTAGTCGCATTCCCGGGTATCTTCCGCGGTGCTCTGGAAGGCCGTGCAAAACAGATCACCGAAGAGATGAAAATGGCTGCCGCTTATGCGATCGCAGGTCTTATCTCCGAAGATGAACTGGATGAAGAACACATTCTGCCGGAAGCTTTCCACCCGCAGGTAGCGGATGTCGTGGCAAAGGCAGTTATGGCACAGATCAAATAAATGGAAGCTGTGAAATGGGGCAGCAAGCCCTATTATGCATTTGATGAATACTGCAAGCGCGTTTACGGGGAGAAGGTATACAAGATTGCCGTGAATATCGGCTGTACCTGCCCCGTGCGCGACGGCACGATCCATTCGGACGGTTGTATCTTCTGTTCCGCCGGCGGCAGCGGTGAATTTGCTGCGGCCGGTTCGGGCAGTACCGATCTGAGCGCCCAGCTCGAAGAGGGCAAAGAACGAATCCACGAAAAATATAACGGGCATAAGTTTATTGCTTATTTCCAGCCCTATACCAATACCTATGGCGACCCGGACTACTTACGGGCCTGCTATCTTTCTGCATTGTCCGACGAAGAAGTGGTGGGGATCTCCATTGCCACGCGTCCGGACTGTCTCGATCCCGAGATCTGTGAGATACTGGGGGAAGTGCACGCCGCATTTCCCGAGAAATCTCTCTGGATCGAACTGGGACTGCAGACCATTCACCCCGAGACCATACAGTATATCCGCCGCGGCTATGAAAACTCCGTTTTTGAGGATGCCGTACACCTGCTGCATCAGATGCAGATCCCTGTGATCGTACATGTGATCCTGGGCCTGCCCGGAGAAGACCGCAGCCATATGCTTTCTACCATAGAATATCTGAATACGTTCCCGATCTTCGGGATCAAGCTGCAGCTGCTCCATGTC
>JAFWRC010000325.1 GCA_017508825.1 Lachnospiraceae bacterium | reverse complement strand
TCTCCTGCATTACGGAAGCCAGGTCGTGATAGCCGTCCGGAAGTCTGCCGGTAATGTCCAGCACCAGATTGATCTTCGCATAGGCTTTCAGGGTTAATTCCCTGATCTCTGTTTCATTCATTTGATCACCTTCAATATTTTATTCAGGAGACGGTGCAGTTCCGCTGCCTCTTTTTCCTCGAGACACACACAGGCCTGCATCGAACCCGGTACATCGTGCAGCAGCAGCTTGAGCCGCTCGCCTTCTTCCGTAATGGAAACATTCAGGTTACGTTCATCCTGCAGGGAACGTTCGCGCTTCACATAGCCCTTGCTCTCCAGTTTTTTGAGCAGGGGCGTCAATGTCCCCGAATCAAGATAGAGCTTTTCGCCCAGCGTCTTGACATTGATCTGCTTTTCCTCCCAGAGCACCATCATTACGATGTACTGGGTGTAGGTCAGATCAAAGGGATTCAGCAGTGGCCGGTAGCGCCGCACCACTTCTTTCGCACAGGCATAGAGCGGGAAACAGAGCTGGTTTTCCAGCTTGAGACAGTCGGGCGCGCCTGCTTCCTGTAGCTTGGACGCGTGGATTGTTTCTGACAGCTCCGGAGCGTTTTCACTCACATACCGGCGGGCCGTTTCTTCGGAAATGGCGAAGCTTTTCGTCTCTTCCTTAATGACGCTGTCCTTTTCGTGCTGACTCTTTTTTTCTTTCTCTTTTTTTGTTTTTTTGTCTTTTTTTGACATGCTAGTTGTCCCTAATGAGTATCGGTAATTCCGTATATCAACGCCAGCCAAAAACACCTCATCCGTCAGCTTCGCTGACACCTTCCCCTCAAGGGGAAGGCAGGGCATTTTCAACCGATGTATGCGCAGGCTGCGAGGGCGGCAACGGCACCGTCAGCTGCTGCGGTGGTGAGCTGGCGCACGGTCTTGGTGCGGCAATCGCCTGCGGCGTAGATGCCTTCCACGTTCGTCTTACAATCTTCACCGGCTACGACATAGCCCGCAGTATCCAGTTCGATCAGCGGAGCAAATACCGCATTCTCCGGCATCTGGCCGATGGCGATAAAGAGCCCGTCTACCTGCAGGGTACGCTTCTCCCCGGTGATCTTGTCGGTCACTTCGATACCTTCTACCTGATCTTCGCCAAGCAATGCCGTTACGGTAGAATTCAAAACGAATTCCACATTCTCTTTTGCCTTCAGCTGCTCTACCTGCTTTACCTCTCCGCGGAACGTGTCCCTGCGGTGGATCAGGTAGACTTTGCTGCAGTAGTTGGATAAGAACAGGGCATCTTCCAGGGCAGTATTGCCGCCGCCATTTACCGCTACCGGGCGTTTCTTATAGAATGCGCCGTCGCAGGTTGCGCAGTAGGATACTCCACCACCCACCAGTTCCGCTTCACGGTCCAGTCCCAGCGGACGGTTCCTGGCTCCGGTCGCGATAATGATCGCCTTGCAGGAGTAGGTTGCCTCTGTTGTGGTCACCTGCTTCTCCGCGCCGTCAGCGATACCGGTCACCTGCTCATATTTTACTTCTGCGCCCAATGCGGTCGCCTGTTCATACAGACCGGTTGCGAAATCGAAACCCGAGATATTCTTGATCCCCGGATAATTCTCGATCTCCGGTGTATTGATGATCTGACCGCCATAACTTAACTGCTCCAGTACAAGTACTTTCTTACCTGCACGTAGACCGTAGATTGCTGCAGACAATCCGGCTGTGCCGGCTCCGATGATGATGATGTCGTACATGATTTTTCTCCTAATTAATATTATACAATCAAATTGTATTGCAATGTTTTTTCTAACCACAGGCGAGCCACGGGGACCGTCCCCGTGGCTCAGTCCCCGTGGCTCACCTGTAGCTGGTTATATCATAACACAGATTTTACCAGTTCTTCAACCTTCGGCTTTGCGATCATGCCAACCGACTTGTTCGCTACCTGGCCATCCTTGAAAACGATCAGGCAAGGGATGTTCATAATGCCGTACTTCTCTGCCAGTTCCCCTTCATCGTCTACATTGACCTTGCCGACCTTGAAACCACCTGTAGCTTCCTCTGCCACCTGATCAACGATCGGGGAAAGCATACGGCAGGGGCCGCACCAGCTTGCCCAGAAATCGATCAGTACCGGTTCCGCGGACTGCAATACTTCTTTTTCAAAATTTTCACTTGTTATCGTCATAACGTCCATGGTTGTATCCTCCTTTTAAATATTTGATTGTTTACAATTCAATTAAATCACACGCAATTTAATTTGTCAATATTTAATTAGGTTTTCTGTTATAATGATTTTTGATATACGGAGGGTAAAATAACAAGAAACTCCCGGCCAACGGGCGGGAGTTTCTTGTCTGTATTCATCAGCCGAACAGGCCTTTTTTCTTCTTTTTCTTAGGATCGGTGCCATCGCCGGCATCGGCATGTTCCGCACGATAGCGATCGGCTGCGCCAAGGGTATCGCCGCATTCCGCATCGAACTGCTTCAGCAGCTCCTTGGCCTTTGCGCTCATCCTGGTCGGTACCTGTACCGTCAGGAGCACGTAATGATCGCCACGGCTCTTGGGATCGCGCAGGGAAGGTACACCCTTGCCGCGCAGGCGGATACGGGTATCCGTTGCCGTTCCCGGTTTCACCTCGTAAACGACCGGCTTGCCGTCTACGGTATCGATCATGATCTCGCCGCCCAGTGCCGCTACCGCAAAGGAAATGGGCACGGTGGAATAGAGATCGCGGTCTTCTCTCTGGAAGATCGGATGGCGGTCAACAACTGCCTCTACCAGCACATCACCTCTCGGGCCGCCGTTCTGTCCCGGCTCACCAAGGCCCTGCATACGTTTGCACTGGCCATTGTCCACACCGGCAGGGAATTCCACCGCATATTTTTTCCGCATCGGAATATAGCCGCTTCCGTGGCAATCCGGGCACTTATCACGGATCACCTTACCGGTGCCGTTACAGTCCGGACATGTCTGCACATTCTGCATCACACCAAAGAACGACTGCTGGGAATATACAACCTTGCCTTTACCGCCGCACTTGGAACAGGTATCTACACTGCTGCCCGGCTTTGCACCGCTGCCGTTGCAGGTCTTGCAGGTTTCCTTCACCGTCAGTTCGATCTCTTTGGTACAGCCGAATACCGCTTCTTCAAATTTCATCCGTACGCTGGTACGCAGATTGGCGCCCTTCATCGGGCCGTTGCTGCGCCCGCCGCCGCCTCTGCGCCCGCCACCGAACAGATCGCCGAAGATACCGCCGAACAGATCTTCAAAATCCATGCCGCTGAAATCGAAGCCGCCGGCACCGCCGGCGCCGCCTTCAAAGGCTGCGTGGCCGAACTGGTCGTACTGTCTGCGCTTATCCGCATCGGAAAGGACGGCGTAAGCTTCGGAGGCTTCCTTGAACTTTGCTTCCGCATCTTTATCGCCGGGGTTCATATCCGGGTGGTATTTTTTTGCCAGTTTACGATAGGCTGCTTTGATCGTAGCATCATCCGCAGATTTGTCTACGCCAAGGACCTCGTAATAATCTCTTTTGTCTGCCATAGTTCTCAATAATCCTTTGTTTTATTAAACAAGGTACGGGGCACTTGCGTGCCCCCCCTCATCAGTCAGCTTCCCCCAGAGGGGGAAGCCAAGTTTTTAAAATCTCATCAGCCACTTTCCCGGCAAAGGGAAGTCTGTATTTTATTAGATCTCTTTGAAGTCGCCATCGATGATGTCATCTGCTGCACCACCGTTGCCACCGTCACTGCTGCCGGTGTTGCCTGCAGCGCCGCCCATATTGCCCATGTTCGGACCTGCGCCGGCTGCTCCTGCTGCACCGCCCATGCTCTCATACATCTTGGTGAACAGGCTCTGTGCCTTCTCCATCATCTTCTCCTGGGCTGCCTTGATCTCGCCAACCTGATCCTCGGTCAGATCCTGATCCTTGGTACGCTCCAGGATATCCTTCAGGTTCTTCAGCTCTGCTTCCAGATCGCTCTTTTCGCTTGCGCTGATCTTGTCACCTACTTCGTTCAGTGCCTTCTCTACCTGGAATACCATAGAGTCTGCATCATTTCTGGTATCGATGGCTTCCTTACGCTTCTTATCCTGAGCTTCGTACTCAGCTGCTTCCTTGACTGCCTTATCGATCTCATCATCGGACATATTGGAGCCTGCGGTAATGGTGATGTGCTGCTCCTTTCCGGTGCCCAGATCCTTTGCGGATACGTTAACGATACCGTTTGCATCGATATCGAAGGTTACTTCGATCTGCGGTACACCACGTCTTGCAGGAGGGATACCATCCAGACGGAACTGGCCTAAGGACTTATTGTCCTTTGCAAACTGACGCTCGCCCTGTACTACGTTGATATCTACTGCGGTCTGGTTATCCGCTGCGGTAGAGAATACCTGGCTGTGCTTGGTCGGGATCGTTGTGTTACGCTCGATCAGCTTGGTTGCGATACCACCCATGGTTTCGATGGACAGAGACAGCGGGGTAACATCCAGCAGAAGGATCTCTCCTGCGCCGGCATCGCCTGCCAGCTTACCACCCTGAATGGAAGCACCCAGTGCCACGCACTCATCCGGGTTCAAAGTCTTGCTCGGTTCCTGTCCGGTCAGCTGACGAACCTTATCCTGTACGGCCGGAACACGGGTGGAACCGCCTACCAACAGTACCTTGCCCAGTTCGGAAGCGGAAATGCCTGCATCACTCAGTGCACGCTTTACCGGTTCCGCGGTACGCTCGATCAGATCGTGTACCAGTTCTTCAAATTTCGCACGGGTCAGGTCCATATCAAAGTGCTTCGGGCCTTCTGCCGTAGCGGTAATGAACGGAAGGTTGATATTGGTCGTTGTGGAAGCGGACAGTTCCTTCTTTGCCTTCTCTGCTGCTTCCTTCAGACGCTGCATAGCCATCTTGTCGCCGGAAAGGTCAACGCCTTCCTTGCTCTTGAACTCAGCCAGCATCCAGTCTACGATCCTCTGGTCGAAATCATCACCACCCAGACGGTTATCACCGCTGGTTGCCAGTACTTCGATGACACCTTCGCCGATCTCGATGATGGACACATCGAAGGTACCACCACCCAGGTCGTAAACCATGATCTTCTGCTCTTTTTCGTTATCCAAACCGTATGCCAAAGCAGCTGCGGTCGGCTCG
>JAFWRC010000324.1 GCA_017508825.1 Lachnospiraceae bacterium | reverse complement strand
CTGGTCGGAAGCGTGCTGGAAGGAAGCGGGACGATCGACGGCGTGCAGGTCCGGAAGGGAATGCATTTCATTATCCCGCACGGATATGCGCCTGAGAAGGTGGAGGGGCAGATGCGCCTGAATCTGACGGAACCGGCAGGCTGAAAAGGCAAAGCAGCCGTTCAAAAATACAGGTGGTTTCGGATAGTTATAAAAAGTAAAAAGGTTGAAACAGAAAAGAAATTAAGTTATAATCACAAAAGTTAAGTAAAAAACAAACCTTATTAAGGGAAGGAGATTACCATGGGGTTGATCGAGGAAGTAAAAAAGGAACTGACGGAAAACATCATCCCGTTCTGGCGGGGGCTGCGGGATAATGAATACGGTGGCTATTATGGTTACCTGTCTTATGGACTGGAGCTGGACAGGAAAGCGGAGAAAGGGTGTATCCTGAATAACCGTATCGTCTGGTTCTTTTCCAATGCCTATATGTTACTGAAGGATCCGGCACTTTTGGAGGAGGCAAAACACGGCTATGCATTCCTGCGGGATCACTGCCTGGATCGTGAGAACGGTGGTGTCTACTGGTCGATGAGCTATGACGGCAAGCCGGAGGATACGACAAAGCATACCTATAACCAGGCGTTTTGCATTTATGCTCTTTCTTCCTATTATGAAGCAAGCGGGGATAAAGAGGCGTTGGACGAGGCCTATGCGCTGTATCACGTGATCGAGGATAAATGCAGGGATAAGGACGGATACCGCGAAGCGTACAGCCGTGAATTTGTGCAGGTGAGCAACGAAAAGCTCTCCGAGAACGGCGTTATGGCGGATCGTACGATGAATACGCTCCTGCATGTATTTGAAGCCTATACGGAACTATACCGTGTGGATCATAATGAAGAAGTAGGTGACCGCCTGCGCTGGATGATGGATCTGTTTGCAGAGAAGATCTACAATCCGGCACTGCACCGGCAGGAAGTATTCTTTGACTATGATTACAATACATTGATCGACCTGTATTCTTATGGCCACGATATCGAAACTTCCTGGCTGATCGACCGCGGTACGGAAGTGCTGGGAGATCCGGCATACATTGCAAAGATGAGCCCGATCACAAAGGATCTGGCACAGAATGTAAAGGCAGTAGCGTTTGACGGGCATTCCCTGGCAAACGAATGCGACAAAGGTGTGGTGAACAAATGGCGGATCTGGTGGGTGCAGGCGGAAACCGTGGTCGGATTTCTGAATGCTTATCAGAAACAGCCGGAACGCGCGGACTTTTTGGATGCCGCGAGAGCTGAGTGGGCATTCATCCGCGATCATCAGATTGACAAACGCGAAGGCAGCGAATGGTTCTACGAAGTGACGGCGGAGGGCGAGCCGGATACGGACAAACCTATCGTGGAAGCCTGGAAGTGCCCGTATCATAACGGGCGGATGTGTATTGAAGTCATTCGAAGAGGTATTGAATAAGGAAGGGGAAGGGTATATGTTACATCCGAGATATAAAGAAGAGAATCGTAAATATGAGCAGCTGATCAAGCGGAAAAACAGTGTGGATCCCAGGTTTTACAACGGAGTCTATGAGCGTTATACGTATCCGGTGCTGACCGCGAAACACGCACCGCTGATCTGGCGTTATGACCTGAATGAAGAGACCAATCCGTTCTTTATGGAACGTCTCCCGGTCAACTGTGTTTTCAATTCGGGGGCCATTTATCTGAAAGGAAAATATTATCTGGTGGCCCGCGTGGAAGGGGCAGACCGCAAGTCGTTCTTTGCAGTGGCGGAATCGGAGAGCGGAGTGGACGGCTTCCGTTTCTGGGATGAGCCGATCCTGTTGCCGGATACATGCCCGGAAGAGACCAATGTATATGATATGCGCCTGACACAGCATGAGGACGGCTGGATCTATGGCGTGTTCTGCTCGGAGAGCAAGGATACAAGTGTGAATGACCTGTCGGCAGCCGTGGCAGCAGCCGGGATCGTGCGCACAAAGGATCTGAAGACATGGGAGCGTCTGGATAACCTGAAAACACTGCGTTCGCCGCAGCAGCGTAACGTAGTGCTGCATCCGGAATTTATCAACGGAAAATATGCCTTTTATACCAGGCCGATGGATGACTTTATCGATACCGGCAGTGGCGGCGGTATCGGATTTGGCCTGTGTGACGATATCGAGCATGCGGTGATCGATGAGGAGATCATCACCAGTCAGAGAAAGTATCACACGATCACCGAAGCAAAAAACGGGGCCGGGGCGGTACCGATCAAAACGGAGAAGGGATGGATACATATTGCGCACGGCGTACGGAATACGGCAGCAGGATTGCGTTATGTGCTCTATTGTTTTGCAACGGACCTGAAGGATCCGTCCAAAGTGATCGCTGAACCGGGCGGGATGTTTATGGGACCTCTGGGACGCGAGCGGATCGGAGATGTATCCAATGTGGTATTCTGCAACGGCGCGATCGTGAATGAACTGGGAGAGGTATATATTTATTATGCATCTTCCGACACCAGGCTGCATGTGGCGACAACAACCATCGAGCGGCTGACGGATTATGTCTTCCATACCCCGGAGGATCCGCTGCGCAGCCGTGACTGCGTGGCACAGAGAATCGAGCTGATACGGAAGAACAAAGAGCTTCTGGGATAACTGAATTTTAAACATTGTGAGGGCGGAGCATTGAAAAAAAAGGTGGTAATGAAGGACATTGCCGAGGCGATGGGAGTGAGCATCGTAACAGTATCCAAAGCATTGGCCGGTAAAGAAGGCGTAAGCGAACGGGTACGGGGAGAGATCATTCAAAAGGCGCAGGAACTGGGCTATGTGATCGGAGAAAAGAAACGGGGAGAGCAGAATAACAAGATTGCGATCCTGATCCCCGAACGGTATGTGTCCGAGAGATCCTTTTATGTGCAGATCTATCAGCGTATGATCATGAGCTTTTCGGAAAAAGGGCTGATCGGCCTTCTGGAGATCGTTCGCAGGGAAAACGAAGAAGAGGGATCACTTCCGAATTCCATCGCATCGGGAGCGGTAGATCAGGCCGTATTGGTCGGGGAGCTGCATACGCAGATGATCGAGAGTCTGATCAACAGCGGCGTACATCTGATCTTTTTTGACTTTCAAAATGAAGAATACGATGTGGACGCCATTGTAGGCGACAATATCAACGGCGGTTATCTGCTGACGAGACATCTGGTCAAAAAAGGTTACGAAAAGATCGGTTTCGTCGGAGAATACCGGGCAACGCGCTCTATACTGGACCGTTTCATGGGGTATATGAAGTACCTGATGGCAAAGGGGCGTGAAATGAATCCGGAATGGGTGATCCCGGACAGGGATGCGAACGGACGCAATATCGATCTCAGACTCCCGTTGGAGAATATGCCGCAGGCATTTGTCTGCAATAATGATGAAGTGGCTTATCGTATGATCCGCACCCTGAAAGAGGCGGGGTACCGGGTGCCGGAGCAGATCGCGATCGTCGGTTATGATGACTATGCCGACCAGGAAAGCGCAGATCTGACATTGACAACATATCATGTGAACGTGGACGAGATGATAAGGATCTGCATACAGACGGTAGAGGCACGAATGACGGATCCGGAGTACCGGTCCGGTACGGTCACGGTGAACGGCTGTCTGGTGGAAGGCGAAAGTGTATAAGAAATAAAAAACTTCCTGCGGTCATGGTCTGAACGTCTGTGATCGCAGGAAGTTGGTTTACAGAACATCGGAAAATCCGCTGTTTATGGGGACTTCGGGGCGCGTTCGTGTCATTTTCTTCATGATTCGTTGCAAAAAAGCTGTCGGACTCTTTACAGTGAATATAAATTATTTTATAATGTATAACAAGTAAATATGCGAGTGGCGCATATCTGTAGTATACTAGAATACAAGAGAGCAGGAAGCTCTCCGAGAGGCAAAAGGAAAGGAGACCGATTTATGACGGGCAAGAGATTAGGCAAACGAATATTATCGGGCGCAATGGCATTCATTATGGCGGCCAGCACGTTGGTGGTGACACCAATCAAGACATACGCAGATGGTAACATCCCGGCACAGATGGATTCAGCCAGCCAGGTGAACTACGATACGATTCTGGGGCGAGCTGTAGATTTTGGCATCACGGCAACGACATTTGTGCAGCAGGGGCACATGGAAACGACCTTTGCTACTAATGAATTTGTTATGGAGTGTGGGAGCAACAGTGATGTTGACTTTCTAAATGGAGGTACCGCACAGTTTTTGATCGGCAGTATCGGGGCTTCCAAGAAGATCACAGGGGATCATGCCAACAAAGTGGTATTTGGCGGAACTACGGCAAATACTTTTAATATTGAAGTGGGACCTTCGGTTGTTCCGGAATCTGTTTCTCACGAAAACGGTGCGCCGGTTAATGCCGGGGATCTCGGAAATATCCATTTTAATTCCGGTGTAGATTCCGTAGTGGTGAACCGTTCCACTTCGACGGCCGGCAACGTATCAAGGATCCTGTCCAACGCAACGGAAAAATCCAATGAGATGAGTGGCCGGGCAAGTTCTGATTATGCGATCAATTATCATGATTTTGCTCCAAATGCCAATGAATGGTCGGTAAACATGGATCTGAGTGATCCGGCATTTGAGAATAAAGTGGTATACATACAGGTAGATGATACTTTGGCGAAAGCACTGGCACAGTCTTCGGGCGTGAGCATCATCAAGAACTCATCTACTGTGGTCGTATTTAATATTGAAGACAGTATTTCAAACAGTACATTTTCCGGTTCTTCTTCGGATAAGGTGTATAATAATGAAAAGTCGGTAACCATTGCAAAGATCAAGGTATCGGTAGATGGTGGCAGAAGCTGGATTTACACGGAGACAGGTAAGGATAAGCCGGACGAATATAAGCAGGTAGATCGTGAGATCTGCCAGAAGATCATTTGGAATATCCGGACGACGGGGATTGTTAATCTGAATATCTGTGCGGGTACTTTTGTTATGCCGTACGCCAAGGATGTATTTGTTAAGGGATCCAGCGCAGGATGGGCTGTTGCTCCGCGAATGACGGTGGACAGCGGTGAGTGGCATTATATCTTCCAGCGTGGCAGCCAGGATACCATTAATGACGGTTATGGCGAGATTCACCTTGCAGCAAGAAAGGCATTTACTGCAGATTATACTGCATCCGGAAATCCGATTCCGGATAAGTCCGTATCGACTACTGCAGGAACCTACAAATTCCAGCTTTATAAATGCGCAGATGCAAACTACTCTTCACCGGCAGCATTTGGTGAAGTTGTGAGCAATCAGGAAACCAGTAAGATCCATTTTCCGAAACTGACATTTACACCGAGTGATAACAATAAGACTTATTACTATCTGATCAGAGAAATTGGAGCAGGAAGCATTGTTAATGAAGGCGGAGCAAAGGTTGAGGTCTCTGATGGTGAAATCCGTGTATCAGTAAAAGTAAGTTATGATGAAAAAACAGGATCCTATTCCTATAATGTTTCCCACAAAACAATCCTGGGCAATGATGTAGAGTATAAGGTAAGCGAAGATGTAGACATGTCCGGTGTGGAGTTTAACTTGGGTGCTTTCTATAATAAAGTGCTTTCGAATGATGCGCCGGTCGGAACTGATGTTGTGATCAGCAAGAAGACAGTGGCAGGGGATGAGCTGGAAGGCGCTATTCTGAAACTGGAAGGTAAATATGCTGACAATACTACGGTTGTTATGAACTCGAGCTCGATCACGGTTGAGTATGGAGCGGGCGCGAAGGAACAAACCAGAATACCTTATGAACTGGCTTTTATGTCCGGTTCGGAACCGACATTGATCAAGAATCTGCCGGATGCGGTATACACTTTGACAGAGATCACTGCACCGAAAGGTTATGAGATAGCAGAGAAGATCATCTTTGAAATTAAGGATGGAAAGGTGCTCAATAATAGTGGTGACGCCATTGAAGACGGAATCATAAAGATGGTTGATGCCAATGCGGATACTTATGATGTAACGATCAGCAAGGTGGATGCAAATACCAACGATGAACTTGCGGGAGCAAGATTCTATCTGATCGAGACCAGTGCAATGGATGGTACGGAGATAACGGATTTCCATGACCTCACTTTAATGCAGGGTGCTATGGATGTTACGGTATCGGCAGATATTTGCGATTGCTACTATTCGATGGAGTGGAATTCCGGAAAGGAGCCGACGAAGATCATCGGATTGAAACCGGGTACCTACTACTTATATGAAAAAGCAGCTCCGCAGGGCTATGAAGGAAGAAATCCCGAGGATGCAGTGCTGATCACCATTGATAAAAAAGGTAATGTTCTGGATGAGAACGGCAAGGAGTTCCCGGCGCGGACAGTAGTTGTTAAGAATACTCCGCAGGTAGTAGTACCGGATACCGGAAAGCTTGTGATCACGAAGACGATCGAAGGTGACGTAACGAAGGAAGAAGCAGAAGGCGCTCTGAAGTTCACGATCACGACGACCGCAGCAGACGGAACAACGAATTACGTGAAGGCAGACGGAAGCCTGACCACCACGAAGACCCAGATCGGCCTGGGCCAGTTCAAGAACGAGAACGGCAAGTACACGCTGGAACTGGATAAGCTGGAGACAGGAAGCTACAGCGTGACCGAAGAGATCACAGACATCGACGGCTACAAGCTGGCAAGCGTAAGCTACAAGGTAGACGGAACCGGCAGCAACGGAAAGACCGCAACCGCAACCGTAAAGAAGGATGCAACCACGACCGTAGCGTATACCGATGTATATGAGAAGGAAGTGGTAGTACCGGATACCGGAAAGCTTGTGATCACGAAGACGATCGAAGGTGACGTAACGAAGGAAGAAGCAGAAGGCGCT
>JAFWRC010000323.1 GCA_017508825.1 Lachnospiraceae bacterium | reverse complement strand
TAGTGATACATCTGTTTTGCCGAAGGTGCATTCCCATGAAGGTGTGAAGACGCTGACGGAGATGCCACTGGTATTTCATGAGAGCCGGATCAATCTGAATATCACCATGCGCCCCATTGCGACAGGACTGTCGTTACGTCTGTTTGACGTGTGCGGGTGCGGGGGATTTTTGCTCACCAACTGGCAAGAGGAACTGCCGGAACTCTACGAGCCGGGGGTGGAAGCAGAGTACTTCGGATCGAAAGAGGAGTTATTGGATAAGGCCGGCTATTATCTGGAACATGATGAAGAACGGGCGGAGATCGCAAGACGAGGGTATGAACGGACGAAGGCAGAGCATACCTATGACCGGCGCATTGCGGAGATGATACGGATCGTGAACGGGACGATCTGAAATTTTTTACTTGAATTGAAGGATCGTATGTGGCCGTTTTTATCTTTAAGTGGCATTTTGATTGCGTTAAAGATAAAAACAGATCGCGATTTTATCCTTAACTGCATAAAAGAGAGACTTAAAGATGAAAAGGAATCAGTCTTGTTTTGCTCTATAGATAATATTGGTAATTTGCTGTTTTGGTAGTTGTGTGATAGGATAAAGTATAAAAGCGCTAAGGCACAGGCGATTTCGGAGGAAGAAAATATGGTTCTAAAAGAAAAAAAGGCATTTGACACAGTGGTAAAGGATCTGAATCACTGGTTTCCGGACCGTATCAAGTTCTGCCTGGATCGAAAGCGACGGGTAATAGCGCTGGATCGGGAAATGCATATCGAGATGGAGCACGAATTATATGATGATGGTTCCGAATATAAAGATATCTTCGGTGGCGATATTTTGACAGATGAAGATGAAATCCGGATCATCTGGGAATCGCATCCGAATATAGAGCGAAATCGGGAACTGGGAATTGGAGCCGGGCGTGAATTGACAGATCAGGCTACAATTGAAGAACTTACGGAAATTGTAAGAGAATGGATTTTATAAGGATGGAATCTATGGATTGGAACAAGCTAACGTTGTTTGAACAGTTATCTAACATTGCCGGAGAGGTGAAGCGGCTGGTAGATTGCAGGACACGTTTTACCGAGGGAAAAGCGAAAAAGGATTATTATGATTTTTATCTTGCGAAAGTGAAAGAGCTTGTCGGCAGGACGATCGATGATCCAAAGAACGTCGGGCGCGGGCAGGAATTGCTGGATGAAGTGCACGAGATTGAGCGATATGGCTGCGGCGAGGTGGATGGCGAATATATTTTGAGATATTGGGATCAGTACACAAAAGCTATCAGTTGACAATGAATTAATAAATTGACAACATTTTCCATAACCTCTATACTTTATGTATGGAGGTTTTCTTTATGAAAAACGAGAGAAATGCCGGGCGAAAAGGCAGGCTGACACAGGAGCAGGTTGAAGAATTGAATAGCCGGTGGAAAGCGGGAGAGAGCGTGGCGGAGCTGGCGGAAGAGTGCGGGATCTCCAGACAGGCGTTATATAGGCGCTTCCAGGAAGCAACGTATGTGCCGACCCGGATCGATTATTATGCGGAAGGGGAGCTGTGTACCCGGATCGAAGTGGATTTTCATAAAGAGCGGCTTCATATCGTCAACTATGTTGCCGAGCTGTCAAAGCGGGCATTTGGATATGAGGAGCATCCGGACTGGAATGTGTTTATTGATTTCCTGGAAAAGTATTATCTGAAAGCTTCCGGCGTAAAGGAGAAGCGGATACCGCTGCTGAGTGAGCGTGGGGGGCAATTCTGTCTTACGGATCTGGAAGGCGAATACGATGGGCAGAGCCTGAAGATCAGACCGGGGAATGAGGAAGATATTCCTTTATTTCGATTTTCCAAGGAAGATCTGATGTATTATCGGAGTGACACGGATGGCTACCAGTTGAAAGGGATCGCTGCCGATCGCAGATATTTTGTGAAAGCGCAGGCGGTTATGGCTGGGGTGAAGCTCCGGGACTGGGCGGTAGAACTCATTGCGACCAGGCTGTGCCGGCAACTCGGCATTCCCTGTGTGGAGCAGAAACACGGAAGATTTGTTTACGGAAAGACAGAATATGACGCGGTGTACTCGCCTAATTTTGAACTGGACGGTTATACGTTTTTATCCTTTGAAAGCCTATTGGAACGGAAACACAGATCGTCAAAAGAGGATATGTTTATACGGATGGATGCAGTCTCTAGACTGAAATGGTGTGCGGAACAACTGGCTGAAATTGGCGATATTCCATATTGTGATACAGAAAAGTATATGCTGGATCTGGCAGTGTTGGATTGCCTTGTGGGAAACGTGGACCGGCATACGAGAAACTTCGGGTTATTCTACAATAACAACAACGCGCATCTTGAACTTCCGCTGGTATTTGACAGTGGCATGGGATTGTTTGAACACGATTACTACAGGGATCAGTATGAGAGCTTTGATGAAGCGATGCGAAATGTTTATGTTTCGCCTTATGGAGAGGATCCGTTTGAACTGTTGGAAATGCTGGATAAGGAGTTTGGGCTGAAGCAAAAGTATCCGGGGATTGACAGTCCGGACTACGGAGATGAGTTGACGACACCATTTGCATTGGAATATGAGAAGAGGATGCAAGAATTATGGCAGAGATTAGGTTGATCAATAATTTGAAAGGAATTCTGTACTATCTGGATATTCCGCTTCTTGATTTTGAAGTGAAAAATCGAGAACTGATCAAGGCTGTCGATTTGAACAAAGGAAAACTGTTTCCACCGGAACTGGCTGTCTGGGGAATTTCCTACGGAAATCTCAATGCTTTTTTTGAACGGCGTACGATGAAGGAAGGCTGTATGTTCTATCGGGAGCATCTGAAAGCCATCGGGATGGAGCGTTTCGATTTTGACATCTATATCCGCAAGAATAACGGAAACAATAATCTGGATAACTACTGGGTGAAGTTCTCGGATTTCGGGGCGAGATGTTTCAAAGATATCGCGGAGCATAATTACACAATGTGAGAAAAGATGAAACTATTCAAGAAAAAAGTGCGAAAAAGATGAAATGTTTCAGGAAAAAAGCGCGAAAAAGATGAAAACTTTCAATAAAAAAACGCGAAAAAGATGAAAAGTATCAAGAAATGCATTGATGCATGAAAGGATGGGTGCTATAATGAGCTCAGCAAAAGGCGAAGAACTGTAAGGTGAAAAGAATTTATGTATCGAAAATTCATCGAAAAACTGAAAGACTGGGATGCGATGGCAAACAGGAAGCCGTTATTGGTTACCGGCGCCAGGCAGGTCGGAAAAACCTGGATCATCAAGGAATTCTGTAAAAATACATATGGTGAGTATATCTATCTTAATCTGGAACGGCAGGAAGATGTATGCTCTGTTTTTGATAGTTCCCTGGAACCTGATGTTATTGTGAAACACCTGGAACAGTTGCTGGGGAAGAAGATTGCGGAAGACACGCCACTGTTTATTGACGAAATACAAAAAAGCGAACGGGCGATCACGGCGCTGAAGTACTTTTGTGAAGCGGACAATAAACGCAGGGTGATCGGCGCGGGAAGTTTATTGGGGGTAAAACTGGCCAGGTTTGAGAGTTCTTTTCCGGTGGGGAAAGTAGACATACAGACACTTTTTCCGATGGATTTTGAAGAATTCCTGATCGCTTGCGGTGAGGATGTATTACGGGACGGAATCCGGGAAGCATATACAGAAATGAGAGCGCTGCCGGCGGGGGTTCACGAAAAAGCGCTGCGCATTTACCACGATTATCTGATGATCGGGGGGATGCCGGAGGCGGTAGATGATTATCTGCAGCATGAAAAAAACGTGATCGCTTTTAATCGTTCCATTCACGAAAATCTCCGGCTGGCTTATCTGGCGGATATGACAAAGTATACGCTCAGTGCGGCAGAGGGAGTAAAGATCACGGAAATATACCAGTCTGTTCCGCGGCAATTGGCAAAAGAAAATCCGAAATTTAAATATAATGATGTTCGGCCGAGGGCGAACAAAAGAGATTTTTCGGCACCGCTTGATTGGCTGATCGCCTCCGGTCTGGTGATATCCGTAAAGAAAATAGAAGCGCCGTTCTCACCGTTAAAAGGATATGAGAATGGGAGCGGGGAAAAAATCTATCTCTCTGATGCAGGACTGTTGAGCGATATGTGCGGACTGAAATACCGGGATCTGATGCCGGATGAAAACAATATCTATAAAGGCGGTGTGATAGAAAACTATGTTGTGGAAGAATTCCGGACTGCCGGAAGAAATCTGAATTATTTTAAGCCTTCGGATAGTATGGAGATCGATCTGGTTTACGATGACGGAAATAGTATTGTGCCGGTAGAGATAAAGTCGGGAAGGCACAAAAGATCTACCAGCCTGAAGAATTATATGGAAAAGTACAAACCGGCATATGCGATCCGGATCTCGGAAAGAAATATCGGAGAAACGGACGGTGTGCGGGCAATCCCCTTATATGCTCTGTGGTGCATAGACTAGCGATTGAAGGTTTTTAAGCGATGAGTAATAAAAAATACAAAAAGGCGGCACCGGAGAAGTCGCAGAAGACGTTATGGCAGAGCTTCAGCGAGAATGCGCTGGAGATGCTGACCGCAG
>JAFWRC010000322.1 GCA_017508825.1 Lachnospiraceae bacterium | reverse complement strand
GGTGGGGGAATATGCGATCGCTGATCTGCCCCGTGTGGAACTGGTGGCAAAAATGCTGGGTAAGGAGATGGATGATCTGGCGGACATCAAGGGCGAGAGCGCGGGTTACCAGGGCGATATCGTGGACGATGTGGTATACGAAGCAGAAGGCCTGCAGAGTGATGCAGGTATCAAACCGTTTAACTTCCATATTAAAAAAGGAGAGGTCAACGGTTTTACCGGACTTCTGGGTTCGGGACGAAGCGAATGCGTGCGTGCGATCTTCGGCGCTGACCGCGTACTGGGCGGTAAAGTGAAGATGCATGGTAAGGAAGTGAAGATCGAAAAGCCGCTGGATGCAATGAAGAACGGTATCGCATACCTTCCGGAAGACCGTAAGATCGACGGTATTGTCGGGGATCTGTCGGTAAGGGACAACATCATCCTGGCGCTGCAGGTACTGACCGGATTTTTCAAACCGTTCTCCAAAGCCAAAGCACAGGCATTTGCAGAGGAATATATTAAGAAGCTCAACATCAAAACCGCATCGGCGGACACTCCGATCAAGTCACTTTCCGGCGGTAACCAGCAGAAGGTGATCCTGGCCAGATGGCTGCTGATGCATCCGGAATATCTGATCCTGGATGAACCGACACGAGGCATTGATGTAGGTACCAAGGTGGATATCCAGAAACTGGTGCTGGAACTGGCAGGCGAAGGTATGAGCGTGACCTTTATCTCTTCCGAAACGGACGAGATGCTCCGTACCTGCTCACGACTGATCGTTATGCGTGACCGCAAGACCGTCGGTGAACTGTCCGGAGAAGATTTAAGCCAGAATAAGATCATGGAAACCATAGCAGGAGGTGAAGGCTGATCATGAAGTTCGATCTGAAAAAACTGTTATCCAATCAGTTGCTGATCCCGTTTGCGGCGATCATCATACTCTGTCTGGTCAACCTGGGATACGATATCGTGAATGGGGCATCGTTTTTCAGTATTGAGGTGACGACCAACAACAGCGGTAATTCCGTATTTTCCGGACCGCTCATCACCATCCTGGATTACGGTTCTGAGCTGGCGATCCTGGCGATCGGTATGACGCTGGTGACGGCAGCATCCGGAGGACAGGATATTTCCGTTGGCGCGACCATCGCGATCGCAGGTTCTGCAATGCTGCGTGTTCTGTGCGGCGGCAATACCAGACCGGATGCTCTGGCAGCTCCGATCATTGTGGGATTCCTGGCAGCCTGCATCGTCGGTATACTCTGTGGCGCTTTCAACGGATTGCTGGTAGCAGTATTCCGGATCCAGCCGATGATCGCCACACTGATCCTCTTTACGGCGGGCCGTTCCATTGCTGCCTGGATCAACAACAACGAGCTTCCGATCGTTCCGGATCCGAAATTCGCCTACTTCGGCGGTTTCATCCCGGGCGTGCCTATTCCGACGACGGTATTCATCGCTGCAGGCTGCATCATCTTAGCGGCACTTGCGCTGAAATTTACGAACCTGGGACTGTACACACAGGCGGTCGGTATCAATGAGAGTTCTTCGAGACTGAACGGCATCAATCCGACGGCGATCAAGTTTATCAGCTTTATGATCCTGGGGCTTTGCGTCGCAGTAGCTGCACTGATCAAAGTCAGCCGTCTGTCGACCATTAATTATTCCGTTATCGCAAAGGATATCGAAATGGATGCCATCCTTGCGGTGGCGCTCGGCGGCAACGCGCTGTCCGGCGGTAAGTTTAATATGTGGGCTTCCATTATGGGCGCTTATATCATTCAGTTTCTGACCACCACGCTGTACCGCTTCAAAGTGGACAGCGCAGCGCTCCCGGCATACAAGGCCATCGTCGTGATCATTCTGGTGGTATTCTCTTCTCCGGTGGTACGGCAGAAGATGCAGCAGCGCAGCAGCATGCGGGAGGCGGCGGCTGCCAAGAGGGAGGTGGCATAAATGGGAGCAGAACAGAAAAAAGCGAGTATTTTTACAAAGGTGAGCGATACCAATATCCTGCTGACGATCACCATTACGGTGTTCCTGCTGATGTATATCGGCGCGATCCTTATCCAGGGCGGCGCATTTACCAAACCGCAGATGTTCTTTAATATTCTGAATGCAAATGCAGCGCTGATCATTACCAGTGTCGGTATGAGTATCGTAATGATCTGCGGCGGCATCGATATCTCTGTCGGCGGTGTGGTAGCGCTGGTGTCCATGTGCTGCGCGGTGCATCTGGACCAGCATGGAGGCAGTGTTTTCACTTCCATTTTGATCGCGCTGGGCATAGGTCTTGCGTTCGGTATCGTACAGGGATATCTGGTAGCTTATCTCGATATCCAGCCGTTCATCGTTTCTCTGGCCGGTATGTTTTTTGCAAGAGGTATGACGACGATCGTGAATACGGCGCCGTTCAATGTGGAGCATGAAAAGTTCAAAGAGTTAATGGAGACCAGGATCATTGTTCCCGGGATGGGATCCACGACCAGGAAAGGTGTTTACGTGGATGCGACCGTGGAACCGGGTGTGATCGTTGCGATCCTGCTTGTCATTATCCTCTTTGTTGTGTTAAGATGGACAAAGACAGGCCGCAGTTTTTACGCGGTAGGCGGTAACCGGCAGAGTGCCCTGATGCTGGGCATCAACGTAAAACGTACCCGCTTTATCTCACACCTGATCTGCTCGACACTGGCAGGGATCGCAGGTTATGTATATTTCCTGCACGTAGGCAGCGGTTCTGCATCCCACGCCATGGGTATGGAAATGAACGCGATCGCGTCATCCATCATCGGCGGTACGCTGCTTTCCGGCGGTGTCGGTAATATCATCGGTACACTCTTTGGCGTGCTCTCCTTAAGTACGATCCAGAACATCGTATCCAATGCGGGTCTGGGGCAGGCATGGTGGACCGGCATCACGATCGCATCGATGCTGTGCATCTTCCTTGTGATCCAGAGTGTGGTGATGACACAAAAGAAGCGGGCATTAAAATGAGAATATGAAATTTTCCTGTAAACTGATCAGTTGCATAATGATCCTTTCTCTCCCGGTGCTTTCCGGAGGCTGCGCAGACCGTGCGGTCTCCGGGGCGCCGGTTGTTATTGAAGAAGAAACCGAACCGGAAAAAGAACTGATCACCATCGGTTTTTCACAGCTCGGGGCGGAGTCGGACTGGCGCAGCGCCAATACGGATTCGATGCTTTCGAGTTTTACGGAGGAATACGGATATTCGCTGATCTATGAGAACGGACAGCAGAAACAGTCCTATCAGATCACGGAACTGCGCAGTTTCATACAGCAGGAGGTGGATTACATCCTGCTGGCGCCCGTGACGGAAAGCGGATGGGAAGGGGTGCTGGAAGAAGCTGCGGAGGCAGAGATCCCGGTGATCCTGGTGGACCGCCGCGTAGATGCAGACAAGAGCCTTTATACCTGCTGGCTGGGATCGGATTTTGAGCTGGAAAGCCGGAAACTCTGCGAATGGGTGGATGTTTATACCCGGGCAAAAGGGATGGAGCCGTCGGATCTGAACATCATTCACATCCAGGGGACTATGGGTTCAACGGCGCAGATGGGACGTACCCGAGGCCTTGCCAATGCAGTGCGGGAAAAAGGCTGGAATATCTTGGGGCAGATGAGCGGTGATTTCACCGAGACCAAGGGTCGTGAAGTGATGACGGCTTTTCTGAAGCGCTTTGACAACATCAACGTAGTGTATTGTGAAAATGATAACGAAGCGATCGGCGCCATTCAGGCGATCGAGGCGGCCGGCCGGACAGCAGGGCCGGATATCGATAAAGGAGACATCCTGGTGGTGTCTTTTGACGGTGTGACACAGGATATCCTCTCGGTTGCAGCCTCCGGAAAGATCGCAGCGATCGCGGAGTGCAACCCGCAGCATGGTCCGAAGGTGCGCGCGCTCATTGAAGCGCTGGAAGCCGGAGAGAGCGTGGAAAAATTTAATTATGTAGATGAGCGGATCTTCAGCGCTCTTCCGGAAGTGACCGAAGTCACGGTAGACGGCATTGCCTATCCGATCGATCAAATTGATCTGACAGGTTCAAAAACTTCTCCCTGATCAAATTGGTTCGATAGAATTCCAGCCTTCCCCAATTTTATCCCTCGTTTTCCGACAGCATCCGGAACCGGTATTCGCTCGGCGAACATCCTTTTTCCTGCCGGAAGATCCGGTTAAAGGAAGAGATACTGGAAAAGCCGGAGGAGATCGCCACATCCGTGATGGAGATATCCGGCCGCAGCAGCAGGATCTCCGCTTCCCGGATGCGCCGGAAATGCAGGTAGTCGATAAAACTGTAATTGGTATATTTCTTAAACAGCCTCGAGAAATGGAATTTGGAAAAACCGGTTCTCGAAGCCATCTCATCCAGCGTCAGTCCTTCGCTGAAATGATCATCGATATAGCTTAATGCTTCACTGAACAGTTCCATATAATCCCGGAAACGCGCATGGCTGTTTCTGGAAACGGAGAGAGTTTCCCGGCTGCAGTTTTTACCGATGCAGACCAAAAGCTGCAAAAGAAGCGAGGAAATGGTCAGGTCGGAGAGTTCTTTTTCATTAAAATATTCATCCCGGATCTGTTCCAGGAGGTCACTGATGGTTTCATAAGTATCACCTTCATCCTGCCGGGAGAGAAGCAGCGGCTGTGAGAAGACGGACATGACCTGTGAAAAACCCTGCAGTTTGGTAAACGCGCTTATATTAAGAAGGTAGATGTAACGTTTGCCGTTTGCGGGCGCAACGAGTTCATGCCGGAGCCTGGGCGGGATCAGGAAGATCTGCCCGGGCTGGATCTCCTGCCGGATATCGCCGCATATGGCAACATAACTGTTTTCCACCGGCTGTATGATCTCCATGGCAGAATGCCAGTGCGGCGCAAAACAGGAATCCTGGATGTTCAGCCAGATGCGGTTGAGACTGATATTCTGATAGTCTACCAGTTCATGCTCGTGGTTGATCAGCCGGGTCCTGCCGAAATCGGAATTGGCCGCATAATTCTGTTCTATGGAAATACCCGCCCGTACAGGAGGGTTTTCATCCTGTCTGCTTATCATTTTCGGTACCGCCTTTTGTGCAATATATGCACATCTGTAGAATTTCCTATCTGATATTATAGCATATTCTTTTTTTTTTATGTCAAATGTCCGGATATAAATTTATAAAAAGTGCACAAAAATAAAAAGCAAAAATTGCCAAAAAGCATATAAATACATAAAAGAGCAAAATATGAGCAGTGCAGAGCAATAAATGGGAAGTATTGATGTGTTTGGCAATTTATAATTTCTTTGTGTCTATTCTGTAAATGGGATAATTGCGTTCATTTATACTTATCATACAGAAAAACATACCGGTTGAAAACCCGGATTTCCTGATATTAGGAGGAAGAGATGGCAAGGAGACGGAATCAAAAAACAGTAATCGTGATAGTGGCAATCCTGGCGATCGTTGCGCTGATCGTGGTCCTGGGGAACCGAAAAGCCCTGGATTTTCACGATAAGTATGCCGGAGCGGACCTGAGTAAAGAAGTGACGGGCGCAGAGCGCAGCGGTACCTACGATAAGTACCTGTCAAGCCATGCGGGCGCGGCTACTCCGTCCGTGGATGCGGAGATTAACATCTTTGACATCAGCGATCACAGCGGTGATGTGGAAGTCCGGGATAATTACTATGGGGAGCAGCAGGCTGTTTATACCGAGACCGGTTCCGAAGTCACCTGGAGTGTGGATGTTCCGGAAGCAGGTTTTTATAACCTGTACATGGAATTTGTTGCGGACGACTCCAGAGGTGTTGCGGCAGAGCGTTCTGTAAAGATCAACGGAGAGCTTCCGTTTGACGATGCTGCAAATATCGAGTTTACCAGGATCTGGGAGGATGGCGGAGAAGTCCGCGTGGATAACCAGGGCAATGAGATCCGTCCGATCCAGGTAGAGGTTTTTGAATGGCAGAATGCATACTTCGAAGACGATATGGGTTATGTTGATGATCCGTATCTGTTCTATTTTGAAAAAGGTCAGAATACCATTACGATCGGCGCGGAGAATGAACCGCTCGGCATCCGTAAGCTGGAGGTACGCGGCGTACGCACGCTTCCTACCTATGAGCAGTATGCGGCATCCCAGACCGGCGCGGTTTCGGATGAGGCAACCGGCTTCGATCTGATCGTAGAGGGTGAAACTTCCACAAAACGTTCCGAATCTTCTCTTTATGCAAAATATGACCGGTCTTCACCGACCACCAGCCCGAGCAGCGTTACCACGACAAAGCTGAATTATGTCGGCGGTGATGCATGGCGCGCAAACGGTATGTGGGTAGAATGGGAATTTGAAGTACCCGCAGACGGCTATTATAACTTTATGGTCAAGGCGCGTCAGAATTATGCGCGAGGCAAGGTTTCTTCCAGAACTGTCCTGATCGATGGTGAAGTGCCGTTTGAAGAACTTCGTGAGATTTCCTTTAACTATGACAATGACTGGGAATGCAAGAAACTGGCAGATGCCAATGATGTTCCCTACAATATCTATCTGACTAAGGGCAAGCATACCCTGCGTCTGGAGGCAACTCTCGGTTCCCAGGGTGAGATCCTTTCCGAACTGGAAAGCTCTACTTTCCGTCTGAATCAGATTTACAGAAAGATCCTGGTATATACCGGCGCCAGCCCGGACCAGTATCGTGATTACAAGATCGATACCACCTATCCGGAGATCATCGAGGCGATGGATGTGGAATCCAAACGTCTGTACAAGCTGGTAGATGAGATGGTGGCATACAGCGGCCAGAAGGCAGACGGTATCGCTTCTGCTCAGACGATCGCACAGCAGCTGGAGCGATTTGTAAAGAAACCGCAGAAGATCACACTGGAGTTCATTACTTTTAAGGATAACATCACGGCTCTGGGTACTGCAATCCTGCAGCTGTCCGAGACCAAGCTGGATGTAGACTATATTGAAGTGACCGGAACCTCGGTGGCGCCGAGAATGGAAAAGGCGGGCTTCTTTGCATCTGCATGGCACGAGATCAAATCCTTCGGAGCATCCTTTGTTGTGGACTACAATTCCGTCGGTGATGTATATGAAGGCGGCGATGCAAAAGATGCGATCACGGTATGGGTGATGACCGGACGTGATCAGGGTACAATCTTAAAAGCAATGATCGATGATGATTTTACTCCGCAGACCGGCGTAAAGGTCAATGTGGAGATCGTAGACCCGAGCGCGCTGCTTACCGCGGTACTGGCGGGCAGAGGGCCGGATGTGGCTCTTTCGGTCGGCGCGGACCAGCCGGTCAACTATGCACTGCGTAATGCGGCGGAAGATATCACGCAGTTTGCGGATTACAAAGAAGTGCTTTCCCATTACTCCGCAAGTTCGTATGAACAGTACAGTCTGGACGGACACATCTACGGTGTGCCGGAGCAGCAGACGTTCAACGTAATGTTCTATCGTAAGGACATTATGGAAGAGCTGGATCTGGAGATCCCGCAGACCTGGCAGGAGCTGATCGAACTGCTCCCGACCATTCAGGGCAACAACCTGTCGATCGGTATCCCGAGCGCAGGCGGAAGCTCTACAAATGCAGCAGCTTCCACAGCGATCGCTTCCACGGCGCCGGATCTGTCCCTGTACTTCACCCTGCTGTATCAGTATGGCGGTGATATGTACAATGTACCGGGTACCAAGACTGCGGTAGATACGGAAGCAGGCATCCGTGCATTTGATGATTACGTAAGATATTTTAACGATTACGGTATTCCGGTATTCTTCGACTTTGTCAGCCGTTTCCGTTCGGGCGAAATGCCCATCGGTATCATGCCGTATTCGACTTATAATACGCTGATGGTTTCGGCGCCTGAGATCCGCGGTCTGTGGGATTTCACACTGATCCCCGGAACCGAAAAGATCGATGAAAACGGCAAACTGTATATTGACCGCAGTGACTTCATCACCGGTAATGCGACGATGATGCTCAAGCAGGATAACGAACAGATCAAGCAGAACTCCTGGGAGTTCATGAAGTGGTGGGCGGATGCAGATACGCAGGTACGTTTCGGACGTGAGATCGAAGCACTGCTCGGCGCATCGGCAAGATACAACACCGCAAACAGGGATGCATTCTCCAGACTGTCCTGGAGTGCAAGCGATATCGAAGTACTGGCAGCACAGTGGGATCAGACAGTCGGTATCCGTGAAGTGCCCGGCGGTTACTACACCGGACGTCATCTGGCCAATGCGGTTCGTAAATGTATCAATGATAAAGACGATACCAGAGAGACGATTATCGACTACTCGATCAAGATCGATGAAGAGATCACAAAGAAGCGCAGAGAGTTTGGCATGCCGATCTATCAGGCAGAATAAGAAGGTGGTAAAATGGCAAAACAACAGGGAATCAATTTAAAACCAACGACACCGGCTCCGGCAGGGGCGAAGGAAACGTATCTGCAGAAATACATTTTGCTGCGTAAGCATAATGTAAAGGTGGCAGTGCGAAAGGCCAAGATGAATAAGAGCTGCTATCTCTTCCTTGCGCCTTTTGCAATCATTTTTACACTGTTTTATATCTTTCCGGTAGTTGCGTCGATCTTTTTCAGCTTCACGTACTACAACATTCTGGAGACGCCGCGTTTTATCGGACTGAATAACTACATCAGTCTTCTGCTGGAGGACGAGATCTTCCTGATCGGTATCAAGAATACGCTGATCATAGCATTGGTAACCGGTCCTCTCGGTTATATCATGTCCTTCCTTTTTGCCTGGCTGATCAACGAGCTTCCCAGATGGGTACGAAGCGTAGCGATCGTAGTATTCTATGCTCCTTCCATTGCCGGTAACTGCTTTGTTATCTTCTCCGTATTCTTCCGCGGTGATGCTTACGGATATGTAAATGCTTTTCTGATGAATACGGGTATCATCGACAACCCGATCCTGTGGCTGACCAATCCACAGTATATGCTTCCGATCTGTATGCTGGTCATCCTCTGGATGAGCCTTGGCGCAGGGTTCCTTTCCTTCGTAGCAGGTCTTCAGGGTGTGGATCCTGCACTGTTTGAAGCCGGCTGTATCGACGGTATCCGTAACCGCTGGCAGGAACTGTGGTTCATCACCCTTCCGAGCATGAAGCCGATGCTGATGTTCGGTGCCGTTATGACGATCACCACTTCCTTCGGTGTGTGCGATGTCACCATGGCACTTTGCGGTTATCCTTCTACGGATTATGCGGCACGTACCATTGTAACCCATCTGTTTGACTACGGTTTCTCCAGATTTGAAATGGGTTATGCGTGCGCGATCGCAACGATTTTGTTCCTGATGATGATCCTGTGTAATAAAGCAATTCAGAGTTTATTAAGAAGAGTAGGAACCTGAGAATGATGAAAAAGAACAAAAAAGCAAAAGCAGTTGAAGAAAAACCTTACGTAAAGCCACTGATCCGGAGAAGAAAGCCGAACCGCTCGATCGGCGGTGATGTTGCGCTCTATATCTTCCTGTTGCTGGTGGCGGTAGTCATGGTATTTCCGATCGTGTATGCGGTCAGCAGCGCGCTGAAACCGCTGGACGAATTGTTTATGTTCCCTCCGAGGATCTTTCCGAGGCGTCCGACACTGAACAACTTCTCGGATCTGTTTGTTACCATGGGTAAGTCCTGGGTAACCTTCTCGAGATACCTGTTCAATACGGTATTTATCACTGCAGTCGGTACCTTTGGCCATCTGCTCATCGCATCTATGGCAGCTTTCGTACTTGCAAAGTATGATTTCCCGGGCGGACAGACGTTCTTCAAACTGGTTACCGTAGCGATGATGTTCAGTTACTATGTTACCGGTATCCCCAACTTTATCATCCTGAATAAGCTGGGGTGGGTAGACAGCCCGCTGGCGATCATTGTTCCGTCTTTTGCGGCTCCGATGGGTCTGTTCCTGATGAAGCAGTTTATGGAAGGTCTTCCGACCGCTCTGATCGAAGCGGCAAAGATCGACGGCGCTAATGAATGGACGGTATTTTCCACGATCGTTATGCCGAACGTTAAGCCGGCGTGGATGACCATGATCATCTTCCAGGTGCAGGCGCTCTGGAACAACAAGGCACAGACGATCATTTACTCGGAAGAGAAGAAGCCGCTGGTATTTGCGCTGCAGCAGATCCAGGCCGGCGGTATCGCAAGAACCGGACAGGGCGCGGCGGTACTGGTAGTCGTAATGATCGTTCCGATCCTGATCTTCATCTTTTCGGAGAGCCAGATCCTGGAGACGATGGCAAGTTCGGGTATCAAGGAATAAGGACGTTCAACTACAATAATATTTTATCAGATGCAAGAGGAACGATATGAAGAATAAAATCGCAAAGATCGTTACAACATTAGCAGTGGTGATAGGGATCGGGTTTTCCGGTCTGGCTACGGTAGAAGCCGGCGAGGATAATTATACCTATACCTACGATTACTGGGGAGACGTTCAGGAAAGCCCGGATGTGTATTCGGTTGCAAGAGTATTTACCTACAAAGATCTCGGTATGGATAAGAATATCACCAATGCGGAATCCCTGTTTGTGTATAAGGATCGTATTTATGTATGTGATACCGGGAATAACCGCATCGTTGTGTTAAGACGGGACGGTGCTGATGATCTGGTATACGAAGATGAGATCACTGCGATCAAGGGAACGGATATCACGGCACTGAGCGAACCGTCGGATATTGCGATCCTGGAAACGCTGGATGCGGATGACGAAGGAAATGCGGTGACCAAAGAGTATATGTTCATCTGTGACCGCGGGAATGCCCGTATCGTCAAGGTGGATATGGATCTGAATTATATCCTGCAATTTAACAAACCGGTCGATCCGGCGATCACGGAAGACAGCGCATTTAAGCCGGATAAGATCGTGGTCGATACGGCAGGACGCGTATACTGCTCCGCAAGCGGTATCAACAAGGGCCTTGTTAAGTACGAATCAGACGGAGTTTTTTCCGGATTCATCGGTGCGACCCGTGTAGCTTATAACTTTACGGATTACATCTGGAAGAAACTGGCTTCCCAGGAACAGAGAGCGAAGATGGAGTCTTTTGTTCCTACGGAATATGACAATGTTTATATGGACCGCGAAGGATTTATCTATGCCTGCGCCGGCGGTATGGATGAGGAAGATCTGAGAAGTGAGACGGTGGATGCGGTACGTAAGCTGAACATGCTTGGTTCCGATATCCTGGTACGTAACGGCGCATATTACGACGGCAAGTTCCCTGTATTCGGCGACCTGTACTGGGGCGGCGGCGGCGGTGTCACAGGTCCGTCCTACTTTAAGGACGTAACGGTACTGGACAATGACATTTATGTATGTCTGGACCAGAACCGCGGCAGACTGTTCGGCTATGATGATCAGGGAAGAATGGTATACGCATTCGGCGGTACCGGTAATATGGAAGGATATTTCCGTAAGCCGGTCTCCATTGAACATATGGACAATGATTTGCTGGTGCTGGATCAGCTGGACTGCTCCATCACACTGTTTATCCCGACCGAGTACGGCAGCCTCATTTACAGGGCGATGGATCAGTTTGATCACGGCGACTATGATGAAGCGCAGGCCAGCTGGGAACAGGTCAAGATGCTGAACGGTAATTATTCGCTGGCTTATATCGGCATCGGTCGTTCACTTCTGCGAAAAGGCGAGTACAAAGAGTCGATGCCCTATTTTGAAGCGAAGTACGATGATGAGAATTACTCTCGTGCTTTCCAGCAGTACAGAAAACTGTGGATCCGGGAACATATCATTACCATTATTGTGATCATTCTTGCAATATTCCTGGTTCCTATGGCGATCGCGCGGGTTTATCAGGTGAAGGAAGAGATCGATAATGCAGACATCTTTAAGCTGAGAAGGTAGTTTGTAACAATTCAGAATGACGTGAGGGTGAGCTTGCGAATCCCGAGTTATACGGTATTTTTTTAGAAGGTAGAGGAGCAGGGTATGGCCAGAGCCTATCAAAAAGAGGAAAGTAAAGAAGTAAAGAGAGAGAGAAGGGCGCAGAATTTTGCGAAGTATCTTGCCTCTCTGAAATTTGGATTTTATTGCATGACGCATCCGATTGACGGTTTCTGGAAGCTGACGCATGAAAAGAAAGGAACGGTCGGAGCGGCAACAACGATCCTGTTTTTCACGATCCTCGTCCGAATCCTGAAGCTGCGTTATACGAGCTTTATGTTCCTGCAGGTCTACTGGGAAGACATAAACATTTTCCTGTATATCGCCAGTATCCTTTTCCCGCTGGCATTGTGGGTAGTCGGTAACTGGGCGCTTACCACACTGTTTGACGGTAAAGGACGATTGAAAGATGTATATATGGGAACCTGTTACGGTATGCTTCCGTATCCGGTGATCCAGTTCCCGCTTATGATCGTCAGCAATTTTGTAACGATCGAAGAAGGTCAGTTTTATCAGGTACTCAGTGTGTTATCACTGATCCTGTGTCTGTTATTGATCGTGAATGGTCTTGCACAGATACATGCATTTTCGCCGGGGAAGAACCTGCTGTTTACAGTAGCCTCTCTGTTTGCGATGCTGGTTATGGTCTTCATTCTGATGATCTTCTTCAGTATGATCTCCCAGGGTGTTGCATATTTCATCTCGATCGGCAGAGAGATGATGTTCAGAATATAAGTTTTAATAAAGTCGGATTTAACTCAGAAACAGGAGTAACCTTTATGGCTAAAGAGATCAACGAAGAAAAGAAAACGAAACCGGAAGCGAAGAAGCCGCAGCCGAAGCCGGAAGCAGAAAGAGAAGCTGCGAAAGAAGCAGCAAAAGAAGCTGCAAAAAAAGAGGCGGCGAAAGCCGAGACTCCGAAAAAGGAGGCAGTGAAGGCAAGCGCGCCCAAAGCAGAAAGCTCCGCGAAAGCTTCGAAGGCTCCGAGAAGAAGGAAGAGCATTGAAGCGCAGACGGAGCGCAAGAAAGCGGTCATTGACTTTTTGAAGAGTCTGATCGTTCCTCTGGTCTTTTGCGCATTGATCGGTGCATTTGTTTATTTTGTCATTCATTTCGTCAATCCCGAAGTGGTGACGGAACCGGTGGCTCCGTATGGTTTTGACGGTCAGGAAGAGCCGCTGGTGATGGAGACGGATGAGCTGCTCTTCACCATGGATCCGACGACGACCTTCTTTACGGTAACACATAAAGCGACCGGTAAGGTCTGGGCCTCCTACATCGAGGACGCGAATACCGACAGTAAGGCTCTGAAGAACGAAAAAGGAAAGATGCAGTCCAACGTACTGCTCAGTTATGCAGTGACCACCGGTCTGGAGACTGTATACGACAGTAAGACCTACTCTGTGGATAACGGCGTTTACTCGGTAGAACAGGGTGAAGACGGCAGCATTAAACTGTTCTATTCTCTGGGTAATATCGAAAGAGAGTATCAGATCCCGACGGTCATCCGCGTGGCAGACCTGGATGCCCTGAAGGAACAGGTAGATAAAAAGACGGCGGATCTGGTAAGAGACGTATATAAGAAATACGATATCAACAATTTAAAACCCAGCGATAATAAAGAAGAACTGCTGGAGAGCTATCCGATCCTGGCAACCGAGCCGATCTATGTACTTCGTGATAATACGAAGGAAAACAGAAAGGTACAGCTGGAAACCGCTTTTGCGGATATCTACAGCTATGAGCAGTATCTGGCAGACAAAGAACTGAACAATTCCAATAAGACTTCCGATAATCCGGTATTTAATCTGGAAATGGATTTCCGTCTGGAAGGCAGCGATATGGTTGTGGAGATCCCGTTCGATTCCATCGAGTACGATCCTTCCACACCGGTGTATAACGTAACCCCGCTTCCGTATTTCGGAGCAGGATCCAAGACGGATACCGGCTTCCTGTTCGTTCCGGAAGGCGGCGGCGCGCTGATCAACTACAACAACGGCAAGACAGCGCAGAGTGATTATTATGCAAATGTATACGGCTGGGATTTTGATGTCCGCAGAGAATATGTGATCCACAATACCAGAGCTTACTTTAACGTATTCGGTCAGTCCTGCGGTGACGATTCCTATATCTGCATTATGGAAGACGGTTCTTCCTATGCATCCGTAAAGGCGTTTGTCAGCGGCAGAACCAATGATTACAACTATGTGGATGCGATGTATCAGCTGTGTACCAGAGAGCAGTATGATATCTCCGATCTGGCAAACTCGGATGTATATGCATATCTTCCGCAGCTGCCGGCAGGCGAAAAGATCGTACAGCGTTATCGTTTCGTAGACAGCAGTGATTATGTGGATATGGCATATGCATACAGAGATTATCTGGAGAATAAATACGGCGAGTATATGTCCTTAAATACTGACAAGAATGCTCCGGTTTCCGTGGAGATGCTGGGTGCAGTGGATAAGGTGCAGCAGGTTCTGGGCGTACCGGTTTCCAGACCCCTGAAGCTGACCAGCTTTAAGGAAGCGCAGAACATCATCGAAGATCTGGCCGGACAGAATATCGGAACCCTTTCCGTAAAACTGGTGGGCTGGTGCAACGGCGGTGTACAGCAGAAGATCCTGAATAATGTAAAGCTTGTGCGTGCGATGGGATCGGCAAAAGATCTGAATAACCTGAGCAGTATGGCAAGTACTTTGAATGTAAACCTGTACCTGAACGGTATCACCCAGTACGAACATGACAGTGATATCTTTGACGGTTTCAATTCTTACCGCGATGCAGCAAGACTGCTGACCAGAGAACGTGCAGAACTGTATAACTACAGCCACGTTACCTATGAAGCAAGAGAAGGTTTCAAGAGTTACTATCTGCTGCATACTACGCTGGCAATGCAGATGGCTGACAATCTGGTAGCGGCGGCAGGCCAGTATAAGACCGGCGTATCCTTTGAAGATATCGGTATGGATCTGTCTTCTGATTTCTATCGTAAGGAAACACACAGCCGTGAGAATGTAAAGGCATTGAATGTGGGGCTGCTGCAGAGCCTGGATGACAAGAAAGTCATGATCAATATGGGTAACGATTACGCGATTCCGTATGTGGATATGGTAACCAATATGGATCTTAAGGGCAGCGGTTATACCGTACTGGATGCGGAAGTGCCGTTTTATCAGATCGCAGTACACGGTTACATCGATTATACCGGCGCTCCGATCAACATCTGCGGCGATGATGTGGAAGAACTGCTCAACTGTGTGGAATACGGCGCAGGCCTGAACTTCACTCTGATGAGTGAAAGCGCGTTTGTACTGCAGAAAACGCTTTATCCGGAATACTATGGATGCGAATATGCGGCCTGGAGAGACCGTATGATCAAGATCTGCCAGGATTACAACAACGCGCTGGGACATACCTTTGATCAGGAAATGACAGATCATGAGATCCTGAACGATTATGTCCGTTCCACAACCTATGCAGACGGCACCAAGGTATATGTAAATTACAGTTTTGCGGATGAATATACGGCGGAAGACGGTACGGTCGTTCCGGTAAGGGATTACGTCGTAGTGAAATAAGGATTTTTCTTGAAAGGAAAGGCAGGAGTTCATGGAAAAGAAAAAGAAGCATAAGCTGGTAGGCTTGGAAAAAAGAAAGGCGATCGCGGGGTATTGGTTTATTGCTCCGTTCATCATCGGTTTTCTGGTCTTTATGATCAGACCGTTCTTCCAGTCGCTGTATATGAGTTTTACGAATGTAGAGCTGGGTGCCGGCAAGTTTGAGATGGTCTGGAGCGGACTGGAAAATTATTATTTCTCTTTCCGTAAGGATCCGGATTACGTACAGCTTCTGACGACAGAGCTTCTGCGTATGGTGCTGTACTCCTTCGCGATCATCGTATTCAGCTTCTTCGTATCCCTGATCCTGAATCAGAAATTCCACGGAAGAGCGCTGGTACGTGCGGTATTCTTCCTTCCGGTCATCCTTTCCTCCGGTGTTATGCTGGGACTGGAATCCAATAACCAGCTGGTTGCATCCCTGCAGCAGACGGTGGAAGAAGCAACGGTAGGCATTAATGTTACGGATGGATTAAAGACGATCCTGACGACAGCCGGTGTCGGTACCAGAGCATTTGAATGGGTATTCGAGGTGATCGATAACATTTATGATGTAGCGCTGGCTTCCGGTATCCAGATCATCATCTTCCTGTCCGGTCTGCAGACGATCCCCAGGAGTATGTACGAAGCAGCAGACATCGAGGGCTGTACCGCCTGGGAAAGTCTCTGGAAAGTAACCTTCCCGATGATCAGTTCCCTGTTCCTCGTAAACTGGGTTTATACGGTAGTTGATTTCTGTATGAGATCGGATAATGAGGTCATCGACAAGATCCAGAAGATCATGATCGAGCAGCAGAATTACGGTGCGGCATCCGCTATGACATGGATCTATTTCCTGATCGTTATCGCCTTTGTAGGTGTTACTTCATTAGCTATTTCGAAAGGGGTATATTACGGTGATTAATGTAGATATCAAAAAAGACACATTTTGGGACAGAAATAAAAAGTCCGGCGGATATCTGTTTCGGAAAAAAGCTACGGAGGTTACGGTCAGCATCTGCAGATTCATCCTGCTTTTCGGTCTGTGCTTTCTGATCCTGCAGCCGGTACTCAACAAGATCTCTGTCAGCTTTATGACAGAGGAGGATCTGTTTGATCCGATCGTTATCTCGATCCCGGTGCATTTTACATCTGCAAACTATACGCTTGCCGCTGAGATCATGAATTATAAGCAGGGATTTCTCAATTCCCTGGTGATCTCCCTGACTACCTCCCTGGTACAGATCGCAATGTGTACTCTGGTAGGTTACGGTTTTGCAAGATTTAAGTTCCCGCTGAAGAAGCTGTGGTTTGCATTCGTTATGCTGGTGATCGTGATCCCGCCGCAGGTCATTTCCAACTCACTGTTTTTGAGTTTCCGTTTCTTTGATATCCTGGGTATCGTGAAACTGCTCAATCACGGCGAAGCGTTGAACCTGCGTGGTTCCATCATCCCTTACTATCTGATGTGCTTCGGATGCATGGGTCTGAAAGATGGTCTGTATATTTACATGATCCGTCAGTTCTTCCGTAACATCCCGGTGGATATGGAAGAAGCCGCTTACGTAGATGGCTGCGGCATGTTCCGTACCTTTGTGACGATCATGCTTCCGGAAGCGAAACCGATCATTACGTCCTGCTTCCTGTTCTCTTTTGTATGGCAGTGGACAGACGGTTTCTACTCCAGAATGTTCCTGGGAACGACAACGCTGGTAAGTACGAGTATTTCACGTATCGTAGACTCTCTGGGTGCGTATATGCAGCGTATTCTGGGTGTTACGGTGACGATCTCCCAGGCCTATTCCAACTGTATCCTTTCTACCGGTACACTGATGGTTGTAGGACCGGTCCTGATCCTGTATCTGTTCGCACAGAGACAGTTTGTGGAAAGTATTTCTTCTTCCGGTATAAAGATGTAAAAAAGTGTTGTTTTTTTATAAAATATGGTATAATCTTCATGTTGGCACGCGTTTATGGGAGCGTGTGGCAACAGGGAGGTAAAGCAGGGGCCGGCAGGTCTCTGTAAAAACAATAAATCTTCATAAACAATTAAGGAGGAATGTATGAGAAGGAAATTACTGAATTCAAAGGCAATGCCGATCATTATGGCAGCTTCCATGGCGATGAGCCTGGCAGCATGCGGTCCGGCGTCCAATCCGCCTGCACCGGCTGATCCGACTACGGCTCCGACCGAAGCTCCGACGGAGGCTCCGTCTAACGGTACAGAACCGACGGAAGCTCCTGCAGAGTCTACCGATCCGTATCCGGTGATCACGGATGCTGACGGCAATCCGATCGATCTGGGCGGCATCGAGATCACGATCCGTGACTGGTGGACCAATCCGGACGATCTGCTTCCGGAAAATGCAAAGAACGACTTTGATGAGGAAGTAGCAAATTATCGTGTATGGGCTCAGGAGAAGTACAACTTCAAGATGACCCAGACCGCAATCTCTGACTGGGGCAGCACACCGACCGATTTCGTAGATTACGTTACATCCGGTGGTGATGACACCAACTACATCTGGATCGTAAGAGATGATCCGGCTATCGCTCAGGCTATGGCTACCGGTCTTATGTATGACCTTTCCACACTGGATTGCCTGGACTTCTCTCAGCCGAAGTTCCAGAGCAACCTGCTGCATAAGCAGTACACTTACAAGGGTGGCATCTACGCTATGTACACCGGTCTTTCCGAGCCGCGTGACGGTCTGTTCATCAACGAGACACTGTTGAACGACAACAACATTGATCCGGATACTATTTATGATATGCAGGCAGACGGCACCTGGACATGGGATAAGTTCACAGAGATCATGGACAAGGTCCAGCAGGATACCGATAACGATGGTACCAATGATATCTGGGGCTTCACCGGTAACACCGGTTCCTTCACTGCAGACTGTGTATACAGTAACGGCGGTGAGTTCATCGGTTCCGACTCCAGCGGTTATGTTTACAAGCTGGAAGATCCTAAGACGATCGAAGGTCTTGAGTTCTCCGCTAAGGTTCAGACAGATTACTACATGCCGAGACCGGAAGATGCTGAGTGGGATTACTACAAGCAGGAGTTCCTGAACGGTACAGTTGCATTCTGCTGTGATGGTTTCTATGCAGGCTGCTCCGGTTCCTACTTTGAGACAACCGATTTCGATATGGGCTTCGTTATGATGCCGGCTGGTCCGCAGGGTAAGATGGTGAACTGCTGGTCCAACAACCCGGTTGCTATCCCGGGCTGCTATGATGCAGATACCGCTTGGAAGCTTGCTATGGCTTACAACATCTGGACAGAGGATGTTCCGGGCTACGAAGATTACAACGGCCAGGTATCCCGTGCACGTTCCGGTAACATCAGCGCTCGTGGCTGTGATGAGACCGTTCCTATGATGTGCGAGATGGAGCATGGTTGCATCGCTTACACCGGTATGGTTCCGGGACTGGAAGCAGGCCCGACCCTGATCTGGAACATCGGACCTGGTGCAGATGTATCTGCAGCAATCGATGGCGCAGCTGAATCCTGGAAGACCTACATCAATGATGCAAACAAGGGTGGAAACTAATCAGGTAAGCAGTAAATAGTAATAGGTAATGATGAGGCTGCATCTTAGGGTGCAGCCTCGTTTTACTAAATAGGAGTAAGAATGGAAACAAAAGTAAGATTTCATCTGCCGGGTCTTCGGTACAATTATCCGCTGAATATGTTCTGGATCAGTATGCTGGAACAGTATCCGGAATTTTTCCGGGAGGGTGTGGAGATCGGCTCCTGTTTCGGCGAATTCCCCATGTCTTTATGGACCGGCGGAAGATTTGTCGGCGGCGACCAGTGTGACGCCGGATACATCAAATCCGTGATCAAGAGTATCAATGATAAGGGAATCCCTATCCGGTATACCTATACCAATCCGGAGATCACCGAAAAAGATCTGGACGATCCTTATTGTAATTTCTGTATGGATTGCGCCAATAACGGGATGAATGAAGTAATGATCTTCTCGCCTGTTTTGGAGAAATATTTAAGAGAGAAATTTCCGAATTTTGCCTATAACAGTTCCACCTGCAAGGAAATCAGGGATTTTGAAACCTTAAATGCGGAACTTGAAAAAGATTATAAATATGTGGTGCTGGATTACAATCTGAACTACCGCTGGGATATTTTAAAGAAAGTAAACCATCCCGAAAAACTGGAACTATTGGTGAATACACTTTGTATCCCGAATTGTCCCAGACGCGGAGAGCATTATAAAAACCAGGCGCGTAACGAGCGCATCGCCCTTGCAAACCGCAAGCTGCCGCCCGATCAGCGTAAGCCGCTGGTGCCATGGACATGCGAGTATGGCGACAAGAACTGCGTCCATACGATACAGAACTATGAAACCTTTATCAAACCCGATGATATCTGGAATAAGTATGTGCCTTTGGGCATCAACAACTTCAAGATCGAGGGACGCACGGCAAACCTGTTTTCGCTGATCGATACGTATTGCCTGTTTATGCTCAAGCCGGAGCGCGCCGGCGAAGCCAGACTGCAGCTGATCAACAACCTGACCCATGCCGGTATCATCCACATCAGCCGCCCGAAACCCGGAAATTGGCCTTGATCCACAATCATCCACCGGTATCACCGGCGGATGACTGCGGATATTCGCAAGGGGGGATCCCTTGCGATGTAGCGGTAACGATAACCTGACTAATGTGAGGAGACTATATGTCTAAAAAAGTATACTGGCACTTACCCGGATTCTGTTATTTTAAACAACTGAATCTTACCGTCATCGACCTGCTCAAAACCTATCCGTCCTGTTTTCGGGATGGTTATGCCATCGGCAGTGTTTACGGTACTTTCCCGGGAGCCATCTGGAACGGCGGCCGTACGGTGCTTGGTTTTACATCTAAAAATGACGTACAGCGCACATTGAAGGAATACAATTCCCGTAACGTGCCGTTACGCTTCACATGGACCAATCCGCTGATCGGAGAGGATCAGACCAGGGATACTCTCTGCAACCTGATCATGGCGGAAGCACAGAACGGGATGAACCAGGCGCTTGTGAACTCCCCGATACTGGAGAAGTATCTGCGGGAGAAATACCCGGATTTCAAATATGTCTCCTCTACGACCAAACGTATCGTGGACAGTGGCGCTTTGCAGACGGAACTGCAAAAAGACTACTTCATGGTGGTGCTGGATTATGATCTGAATCATGATGAGACGGTTTTGAAAAGTCTGGAATCGCAGGCCCCCAGGGTGGAGATCCTGGTAGACGAAATCTGTTTCCCGAACTGTCCCAAGCGTCTGGAGCATTATCGCGACGAAGGAGAAAAGCAGCTGCAGTATGAGATCGCGCCGCCTTTCGACTGTCCGAACCGACAGCAGAAAAAGAGTTTTCAGGACTGCATGAAACGTCCTGCATTTATTTCGAAGGAAGCTCTGGGAGACTATATAGACCGTGGTTTTGAAAATTTCAAACTGGTAGGACGCGGACTGCCCATTGATATGGTGCTCGAATCCTATCTTTACTATCTGGTGAAGGAAGAAGAGCAGGACTTTATCCGCCGGGAGATCACCAAAAAACTGCAGGAAGCAGCGCAGAAACGCGCCGCTCAAAAAAGATGAGATTTACTCTTCATCTTCCGCCTTTTCCGATGATTGCTGGTTTTTCGCCAGGATCGCTTCTTCGGCAGCGGCAAAATCTTTGTCATAAAACACCGCTGACAGGAAACCCGGAGCGGAGAAGCAGAAACACAGGATCAGCGGAAAGAGCAGGATTCCGAGGTTTCCGATGAGAAACAGGGAAAACGGAAAAAGGGTTGCCAGCATGACCAGCAGAGTCTGCGGGAAATGCCGGAACGAGAAGAGAAAAGCTATTTTAATCGTTTTCGGAATGGGATTGTAAAATTTCGCCTGCAGGGGAAATACCATGGTTCCTGCAAAAAACAGAAGAGCCAGCGCTGCGATGATCCCGCCGAATATGAAGGTGCTTGTTTCGCTGGGATTGAGATACATCAGATAAAGATCGCCCCCGAAAAAGGCAAGTATCAACAGAAAGATCAGCCAGATTACGGTAGACTGACGCAGGTTATCTTTAAAGGAGTGGAAAAACTGTTTCGAGATCTTGTTTTCGTGACCGCGCACGATTTTCAGACAGCAGTAATGCATTGCGGTAAAGGAAGCGCCGGCTGTGACAATGGGAATGCACATCAGTACGGTAAGCAGGTTAAGGATCACAAGGTCTGATACTTTTCCCAGTGTCCGCATCAGCGGGCTGTCAATTTCAAAAATCTTCAAGATGAATGCCTCCCTGTACATACAAAAATCAACTTTACCTATTATACAGGAAGCAGGGCGGATTGTACAGTAAACGCAATAAAATTGCGATCACTATGTCACAGGCACGTAGCAAACGAAAAGAGTTTTGCCGTTTGCTATACAATTGAAGGAATAGAAGGGAGAAAACTATGAAAAGAAAGATCGTATCGTTCCTGCTGGCGGCATCCGTATGTGGGATGCTGTGTGGATGCAAAGGGAATGCGGATCCCGGGGACACTCCGGCAGCAATAGCAACAGAAGCAGCGGAACCGACACCGGAAGCGGTGACAACGGACGGGCCGCCGACCGGCAATGTAACAACGACGGATCCGACAGAAGAAGCAACGCCAACGGAGGAAGCAGCGATGGAAGCAACACCGACACCAATGGAGGAAGCATCTGCGGAAACGACCGTACCGGACGGTATCGTAGAGGTACCGCTGCCGGCAGAGGTCTCCATTCCGGAAAACGATGCAATGGTATTTGTGCGGGATATGAAGGCTGGCTGGAATCTGGGCAACACCTTTGATGCGACCAACTGCACGTGGCTTTCCGATCCTCTGGAATACGAGTCGGCCTGGTGCGGAGCCAAAACAACACAGGCGCTGATCAAAGAGATCCATAATGCAGGATTTCAGACGATCCGCATTCCGGTGTCATGGCATAACCATGTGGACGGGAACTACAATATCGACAGCAAGTGGATGGACCGTGTGCGGGAAGTGGTGGACTGGGCCTACGATGATGGTATGTATGTGATCATCAATATCCATCATGATAACGAGGATGCTTTCGAGTATCCTTCCTACGACAAGATGGACCAGTCGAAAAAATATGTGACGAAGATCTGGGAACAGATCGCAGACCGTTTTGCGGAGTATGATGAGCATCTGATCTATGAGTCTATGAATGAGCCGAGACAGGTAGGGACCGATCACGAATGGTGGATCAACGATAAAAACTCCGCAACGGCGAAGGAATGTTTTGACTGTGTGAACCAGCTGAACCAGGCGATCGTCGATACGATCCGAGCGAACGGCAAAGGCTATAACGGTTCGAGATATATCATGGTGCCGGGCTATTGCGCAAATCCGGAGTTTGAGCTGATCAATGACTTTGTGCTCCCGGATGATTCCAAGGCAACTGCGGAGAACAGGATCATTCTTTCCGTACATGCATATACCCCGTATTCCTTTGCGCTGGAGCAGCCGGGGACGCCGGATTTTGATATCGCAGCCAGAAAAGGCACCGGTGATATCAGCAGTTTTATGAAACGGCTGTATGAAAAGTTTGTTGTAAAGGGCATTCCGGTAGTCATCGGGGAGTACGGCGCGCTGGAAAAGAACGGTAACGATGATGCCAGAAAGCAGTTCGCAGCCTATTATGTGGCTATGGCCAGACATTACGGCTTAACAACGGTATGGTGGGATAATAATGCGCATAATGCCTCCGGTGAATGCTTCCAGCTGATCAACCGTTCCTCCGTGACCTGGACCTATCCGGAGATCCGCGACCAGATCATCTACTACTGTGAATAAACACATGTTTTTCTCTGCCTTCCCCTCAAGGGGAAGGCGCAAAAAATGAGAAGTCTTTAAGTCGATTTTTAACTTTATTCTTTTTCTTACCCATGATAGATTAGTAATTCACAACCCGCGCAAAAATCATTCTTTTGAGGTGAACGGTTATGAAGAACGAAGAATTGGATCGTCCGAAAAACCACATTGCCTGGCTTTGGGAAAACATGAAGGGCGTACGCATCTTTTATGTTTTTGCAATGCTCGGGACGGTACTCTACAATATCATGCAATTGACGGTTCCGTATTTTTCGGGACGTATCGTAGATATCTTTTTAAGCGGCGAAGATGCGGCAGCCAATATTGCGACCAAACAGGATCTGTTCTATCAGCTTCTGGGAGCGATGGTGGGTTTTACCCTGCTGCGTACGCTTCTGGTATATCTGGACTGTATGGCGTATGAGCATGTATCCCAGCGTACGCTCTATAAAGTGCGTAATATTCTCTATGACAAGATCCAGCGGCAGGATATGACCTTTTACAGTACCTACCGTACCGGCGATCTGATGACCCGCGTGACCGGTGACCTGGATGCGCTGCGCCATATGATCGCGTGGATCGTGCGTGCGATCATCGAATCTTTTTCGCTTTTTACGGCGACGGCTGTGTGTTTCTTTGTCATCAACTGGAAGATGGCATTATCCCTGTTGGCAGTAGCGCCGCTGGTATTTATTGCGATCTATTTCTTCCGCAAACGTGTTGCGCCGATGCATGCAAAACTGCGTGAGAAATTTGCGCAGATGAACACCATCGCCCAGGAAAATATTGCCGGCAACCGTGTAGTCAAGGCATTTGTCCGCGAAGACTTTGAAGAGGATAAATTTGACAAAGCCAATCAGGAGTACCGCGATACCAATGTGGAAACCGCAATGATGTGGGTGCGTACGCAGCCGGTGGTCGAGATCTTTGTGGATCTTCTGCCGGTCGTGATGCTGGCGGTCGGCGGTATTTTCCTGATCCGGGGTGAGATGACGATGGGTGAGTACGTGACTATCTCCGGTCTGATCTGGGCCATCGCAAACCCGATGCGCATGATGGGAAATATCATGAACGAACTGCAACGTTTTAAGGCAGCCGGCGATAAGGTCATGGAGATCTATTATTCGGAGCCGAAGATCCATGATAATCCCGGATGTATCGAAAAGGAAGGGCATTTCGACGGAAAGATCGAGTTCCGCAATGTATCTTTCTGTTATGAAGACAGCGATATGCCGGTGCTCAATGATATTTCCTTTACGATCGAGCCGCAGCAGACGGTGGCGATCATGGGTGAGACCGGATGCGGCAAGACGACGCTGATCAATCTGATCCCGCGCTTCCACGAAGTGAGCAGCGGGGAGATCCTGATCGACGGTGTGCCGGTGCAGGATTATTCGCTGCACAGTCTGCGCAAAAACATCGGTTTGGCAAACCAGGATGTACTTTTGTATTCCGATACGATCGAAGGCAATATCGCGTACGGTGATGTGCATCTGTCTTTCAAAGAAGTAACGAAGAGCGCAAAACTTTCGGCAGCAGCATCCTTCATCAATCGTATGCCGGACGGATACGATACGATTGTCGGAGAACGTGGTGTTGGTCTTTCCGGCGGTCAAAAACAGCGTATCTCCCTGGCAAGAGCTTTGGCGGTGAAGCCGTCCATCCTGATCCTGGACGATACCACATCGGCAGTGGATATGGAAACGGAAAAAGAAATCCAGGATTCGTTGCGGCATCTGGATTTCCCCGCAACCAAACTGATCATCGCACAGCGTATCTCCACAGCAAAGACTGCGGATAAGATCATGATGATGCGTGACGGGCATATCGTGGAAAGCGGTACGCACGAGGAACTGGTAGCGCTTGGCGGCTACTACAAAGAGCTGGTTGATTTACAAGAGGGAGGTGCCCAAATATGATGAAATCATATTTCTCCATTGCACCGACCGAACTGGCAACGCTTATCAGGTACGAAGTGCCTGATGTCGCCCCGGCGAGGGGCCGCGAAGCGGCAGGTAGATTGAGAAGCAATCCTGCCGATACGAAAGAGGGAGGTGTCTGATATGGCCAGAAATACCTTTAAACAGGATGAACAGTTAGACGAGCCTTTTAATGTCAAACATCTGCTCAGAGCCTCCGGTTATATCAAACGCTATGCCAGACCGATGCTGATCGCACTGGGTCTCAGTGGCCTGGGTGGAGCCTTTGGATACCTGGCGCCGATGATCATCCAGCGCGCGCTGGATGTGGCGATCCCTGCGGGAGATACGGACCATCTGTTTACGCTGGTCGGTATACTGGTATTTGTTTATGGCCTGAGCGTGATCTTTAACCGGATCCGCAGCGGTCTGATGGTAAAGGCCAGCCAGAACATCATCTATGATATCCGGAAAGACATTTTCTCGCATCTGCAGAAACTGCCATTCCAGTACTACGATGACCGTCCGCATGGCAAGATCCTGATCCGTGTGGTAAACTACGTAAATTCCGTGTCGGATATGCTTTCCAACGGCCTGATCAATATCGTACTGGAATGTTTTAACCTGCTGTTCATCATTATTTTCATGTTTATCGTCGATGTACAGCTGGCTCTGGTGGTAATGTGCGGTGTGCCGGTACTGGCGGTATTTATGTTCTGGATCAAGAACAAGCAGCGCAAGGCATGGCAGGCGGTATCCAACAAGAGCTCCAACTTAAACGCATACCTGCAGGAAAACATCACGGGCGCGCGGATCACACAGATCTTCGCAAGGGAAGAGGAAAATGCAAAGACCTTTGCAGGGCTTTCACAGGACTGCCGAAGGACCTGGATGACGGCGGTGCGTTATACCAACCTGGTATGGCCGGGAATCGATACGATTTCGGTTTTTGTACGTGCGTCGATCTATCTTTTCGGTATCCTGCTTTTCGGAACCGGACAGAAGAGTCTGGGAACAGTGGTCGCGATCTCCAGTTATGCCTCGTTTTTCTGGCAGCCGATCATGAACCTGGGCAACATCTTCAATAACTTTATCAATAACGTGGCTTATCTGGAGCGAATCTTTGAAACCATCGACGAGCCGATAGGTATTGAGGATAAAGAAGGAGCCGAGGATATCGGCGAGGTGATCGGTAAAGTGGAATTTGATCACGTGACCTTCTCCTATGACGGGGAGGAGGATGTGCTTCACGATGTATCCTTTACGGTAGAGCCGGGACAGAGCATCGCATTAGTAGGACCGACCGGCGCCGGCAAGAGTACGATCGTCAATCTGTTGTCCCGATTCTATGATGTGCAGAAGGGAACGATCAGGATTGACGGAAAGGATATTTCCGAAGTAACGCTTGGCTCCCTGCGATCGCATATGGGCATTATGATGCAGGATCCCGTGATCTTTTCCGGAACGGTGGAAGACAATATCCGCTATGGCAAACTGGATGCGACTTCGCCGCAGGTGCGGGAGGCAGGCAAGACGGTCTGTGCTGATGCATTTATCCGCCGTATGCCGGAGGGGTACCGCACGGTTGTGAAAGAGCATGGTTCTTCGTTAAGCCAGGGACAGAAGCAGCTGATCTGCTTTGCGCGCACAGTGCTCTCGGATCCGTCCATCCTGATCCTGGATGAAGCGACTTCCAGTATCGATGTGCAGACGGAACGGGCGTTACAGCAAGGTTTGAACAGTATGGTGGAGGGACGGACTTCCTTCATAATCGCCCACCGCTTAAGCACTATCCGCAATTGTGACCGCATCCTTTATATTGATAACGGCGGTATCGCAGAAAGCGGCAGCCACGATGAACTGATGGCGAAGAAGGGATACTATTACAAATTGTATACTGCACAGGGATAAAACAGACCGCATGGGTGAGAGTGAGCCATGGGGACGGTTCTTGTGAGCCATGGGGACGGTTCTTGTGGC
>JAFWRC010000321.1 GCA_017508825.1 Lachnospiraceae bacterium | reverse complement strand
GCTCCCGTTTCCATATTCGCCTCTTCGGAATGAAGATATACTTCCCTGTCAATTCCAAGATATAATAATGAGGCCAACAAGAGCAGTAATATAAAAGGAATAATAGAAAACAATATCTTCCCGGATATACTCGGATCATATTTCAGTATTCGTATCTCCCAATAAATAACCAAAACCACTAAAGATATTACTATACCAAAGTATAAAACCGCTCCCATAAACTCTCCTTCCATTGCATAACACCGACTAGGGACATTCTATCGTTCTAGCAATAGACAACTATCTATTTACATATGTCCTAAGATATGGACATATGTAAATAGAGTTCTTCCAAAATCATATATTTATTACTGATGAATATACAGTACATTTGTAAGAGGATCTAAGTAATTCAAGCCCGTATCCTTATCTAAAATGGTACTCCTTTTTATTTTGCAGTTTCCTATAGCCTTACGATATTACAAAAATGGTGCTTTATCAACATTTTAGCATTCCGAAATGTCCGCATATCAACATTTTGGCATTCTTAAAATATCCGCACATCAACATTTTTAAAATGTAAAGCGTTGGTACCTGTCACTTCGAAAAATCAATCCCCCTTACAAAGAGATATTTTCCTTTTCCTTTCATGGGATATATTATACCCAGGTTCAACATTTTCTTGATTAATGCCGAAGCCGGTGAAGCGGTTATTGATAGTTCACTCATGACTTCAGTACGTCCAAAAAACTGATCATACCTGAATCTTTCAAACAGAACTTGAATATGCTGTTTTGTTATATTGCTGACATCATCAGCCACTTCAATATGCTGTTTATTTCCTTGAATGTCCTGTTTTGCGACTCCAATGTCCTGTTTTTGCATTTTCCATCGAATATGCATATAACGATTTTTCAATTCGTTAGACTCGCCCAGCAGTAGATTTTTTAAAAACAGTTCCAGAAACTCTGTTGTTTCTCTGATACCCTTAGACAGATCATTATAGTTTGCCCTTACCAGTGAGTTCCTGAAATACCACGAATTTGCTGCAAAGATGTCATTTGTAACATCAAATCCCATAGATCTAAGATACTTAATGAAAAACACCGCCGTTGTTCTGGTATTTCCTTCACCAAATGCATGTATTTGCCAGAGTCTTGACACAAACTTAGACAAGTGCGGAATAATGGCAAAAATGCTGTTTAACGGGTATTCATACTCCTTTTCTGTTCGAATATCATAATCCAGCATTTCACGAAGTTCCAAAGCATTACCATAATGAACCGATGCTCCGTCAAGTACCCACTCTTTTTTTGAAATATTGTAATCTCTTATTTTTCCCGCATGAGAGAAAATCTTTCAAATAATCCGATGTTTCCAGGCCATCGACTGCCTGAAGTCCAATTGCTGTATACCAGGCATAACCCAATTCACGTTTGGAAGGCTCTGACTGCCTGATATATTCTTCAAACGGATCCTGTTTGATATCATCCGTCCATTTCACCACCTTTTTCGTATTTTTCTCCATAACCGGCTATCACCGCACCAGTAACGCGGCGGTTTCTACATGAAAACTGTTCGGGAACATATCGCATGCGCGGACACGCTGCAACCGGTACCCCTGCTCCCGTAGGTATTTTACGTCACGGGCTAAGGTGGCGGGATCACAGCTTACATACACGATACGTTGCGGCTGCATCTGCACCATGGTCTCAAGACAGGCGATATCACAGCCTTTACGGGGCGGATCCACCACGATCACATCAGGTCTTCGCATGTCTGCCCCGGAATTCTGCTCAGGAGAGCCCGTCGCGTCCCCCCGATAATATGCCGGCAACACTTCCTCTGCTGCACCGACAAAAAAATGAGCATTCGTGATCCCGTTTCGCTTCGCGTTTTCTTTGGCATCCGCGATGGCCTGCGGCACGATCTCCACGCCGTATACCTGCTTGGCTTTCTGTGCCAGAAACAGCGATATCGTTCCGATGCCGCAGTACAGATCCCATACGGTTTCCTGCCCTGTGAGCCCCGCATATTCCAGCGCTGTGGTGTACAGTTTCTCCGTCTGCACGGGATTTACCTGATAAAAAGAAAGCGGAGAGATGCCGTACGTAATGCCGTAGTCTGCCCCCGAACTCTGCTCATCCCATCGGCAGATCTTGTCATGGATCCCGTCTTCTCCCCATAACGTCTCGTAGTTATCCCCCATGATCACATTGGTGTTCTCTTCATTTACGCTGATGCTGATGGAATGCATCCCGGGGATGGCTGCCAGACGCTCACACAGCAGTTCTTTCTTTGGCAGTTTCTTCCCGTTGATCACCAGGCAGACCATGATCTCTGTGGTATGAAACCCTTTGCGGATCAGCACATGCCGCAGCAGCCCCCTGCCGTTTGTCTCGTCATATGGCTGCACATGGTTTTCTTCCATCCACTGACGGATGATCTCCAAAATATCCTGATTCTCTTCCGCCCCCAGCAGACAGTCTTTGCAGGGGATCACCGCATGTGTGCGCCCCGCATAGAAACCATAGATGGTATTGCCGTCGCGATCCTTCCCAAAGGGCACCTGGGTTTTATTGCGGTATCTTATAGGTATCATCGGGAATTCTTCGCATTCCGATCGGGATTTCTCCGAAATCCTTGTCGCACTCCTGTCGGAGCTTGGAGTGTCGCACCCGCTTCGCGGGTTTGGAATCATCCCAAGGATCGGCTCCATGACCGCATCCAGTTCTTCTTCCGCGATCCCGCCGATGCGCTGCAGGGCATTTTTCACTTTCTGCTCTTTATAGCGCAGCTGCGCCGGATAGGACAGATGCATCAATTGACACCCGCCGCAGCGTCCGAATACCGGGCACGGTGCTTCGATGCGGTCCGGAGACGGCGTCAGGATCTCCTGCAGTCTGGCAAATGCCATATTCTTTTTTGCTTTCATCACGCTTGCCCGGATGGTATCTCCCGGCAGCGCCCCTTTCACGAAAAAAGGAAAGCCATCGATCTTTCCGATGCCTTCCCCTTCTGACCCAAGGTCTGTGATCTGTAATTCTACGATCTCATTTTTCTGATACATAATGCTTTCTCACGTTCTGCGGATATTGGAATCCAGCAATTTGCAGTAGCCGAGCCATCCCTTCCGGTCATTGTTCTCCAGCTGTTCGATAAAGGTCTCCACCTTGGCATCCAGATTGTCGGCAAAGCTCAGCACCAGCGCCTCGATCAATGCCGGCTTCTTCGGTGAGCCATACTCCAGCTCCCCATGGTGCGCCAGGATGCAGTGCTGCAGCTCGCGGCTGAGTTCGTCCGGAAAACCGCTGATCGTGGCTGCCTTTTCCGACACCATCAGCGCGCCCATATAGATATGTCCCAGCAGCTGTCCCTCATCGGTATAATCGTTCTCGGGGAACGGCGCGATCTCACGGAGCTTGCCCACGTCATGGAGCAGCGCCGCCGTGATCAGCAGGTCACGGTTTAAGATCGGGTAGTTTTCGCACATACTGCTGCACAGTTTCGCCACGCTTAAGGAATGCTCCAGCAGTCCGCCGATGAAGCCGTGGTGGATCGTCTTTGCTGCCGATGCCTTGCGGAAATCCCCGGCAAACTTATCATCCCGGAAGAAGCCGTCCAGCAGCGCTTTTAAATGTTTCTCCTGTACGGAATCCGCCAGCGCCAGCAGTTCCTCATACATCTCCCAGATATCTTTCTTTGAAACCGGCATATAATCCGCCGGGTCATATTCGATCTCCTGGCACTTGCGCACCCGGTACAGCTTCGCCTGCAGCGCATTGTTATAGGTGATCACATCGCCGGTCACTTCAATATAATCCCCAGCCTCATACTCTCCGATGGCCGGGCTGTACGGCTCCCATACCTTGCTGTCCAGGATCCCTGTCTTATCCTGCAGGATCACGTTTTCATACGGCTTTCCCGCCTTCGTCTCCGTCAGGACCTTTGACTTGCAATAATAGATGCCCTGAATCTTATTTCCTTCCGCTAAATCCTTGATATACCTCATCTGTTCCTAAACCTCTTTCTATTTTTATTCTTTCGTTCCCACTTCCACATGCACCGTCATCGTGCGGTATTCCGTGCCGCTCAGACGCGCATAGGTGATCTCCGCTTCCGCGCCGGCTTCCTGCAGATGCAGGGCTGTCATATAATCCGATACCGTCTTTACCGAAGTGTCCCCGACCTTCTGGATCAGATCACCTTTGGCCAGACCGCCTGCCATAGCCGGCGAATCCATCTCCACCTGCTCTACAAACACGCCTTCCGGCAGCCCCAGTTCCTTTACCGCTTCCGCCGCTACATCGCAGACGTACAGCCCCATATACGGCCGCGCCGTCTCGTTGGAGAGATCCTCGATCAGCCGCCGGATGCCGCTGACGCCGTATCCGCAGAGCAGGTTTTCCAGGCCATCCGGCTCGTGCCCGTGGCAGAGGATCCCCACCACCTGTCCGCGCAGATTGACGATCACGCCGCTGGCGTTTTTATCCCCCTGCATATCCGTGGTGAGCAGCTGATAGGACGCATCCCGTACGCCTACCGCGTTTCCGGCGGAAGTAACGATGCCGTAGCAGACGGCCCCATTCCCCTGCGGGCTTCCCACTGCCATTACGGCGTTGCCCAGCACATTGCCGCTGTATGATGCTCCCAGCGCCGCCACACTGAGCGTCCCTCTGGTATCCGTGCTGATCTCCGTCAGCCGTATCGCATAAACGCCCAGCTTCGTATCGCTGTCCACCGATTTGACGCTCAGCGTGCCCGTATCGCCATTTGCAAAGGTTACACGCAGGGTCTCTGCCGATTCCAGTTTGGTCGAGTCCGCCAGGATCAGCAGTTCATAACCGGTATCCGCCACGATCACGCCGGTGGTCTTCTGCGTGGACAGGTACGGATCGTTCATCCAATCCATATCCGAACGCACGCCGGTCACCGTCACCAGGCTCTTCTGCACCTCTTCCGAGAGCGCATACATCTTGCGGTACAGCTGCCGGTAGTCTTCCAGTTCCAGGGGGACGGTCTCATAGATGATCGTGTCTCCTGCCACCACCGTCGGTTCGGGAGCCGCCGTCGGTTCCACCCGGTTTTCACTGGCCGAATCGCCCGGCGCATTTCCGCTTTCGATATCCTCATCTGTCAGGCTCATATTTTCGATCGGCGTCTCGATCACGAGCTGCAGCGCTTCATCATCTTCCTCCGGGATCACCTGCGCCTGCACCGGATCATCCTCCACGTTCTGCTCCGGCAGTGAGACCACCTTGAGTTCCGTTTCTTCCCCGGAGCTTAACCACTTGCTGAATACCGGCTCCAGCAGCAGAAAGGTAAGACACGCGATGGTGGCAAACATAACTGCCATGCCCGCCGTAAACAGCATCCGCCGGAAGATCTTTTTCCGGTTGACCGGACGTTCCTTGATCTGCTCCCGTATGAACTCATAGTCCGTGGCTTTGGCGCTTGCCTCTGTCGCCACTTTGCTCTCTTCGGTTTTCTCTTTTATTTTTTCTTCTTTTTTATCTTCGTTCTTTTCTTCGTTTTTCATAATTTTATCCCCCGGTATTACGGTTCTTAACTACCCGTTCCGGATGTTTTGCGACCGTTATACCATTCATCTCTCCGGCAGGTTCCCGCCCTCGAAATGCCTCTTGCGTTTTTCCGTACAGCGTGCTATCATTAGCTTGCTTTTAAGCGTGCGGGGTCGTAGCTCAGTTGGGAGAGCGCAGCGTTCGCAACGCTGAGGTCGAGGGTTCGATCCCCTTCGGCTCCACGAAAATAGCGCCGGTTTCAGGCGCTATTTTGTTTTCTCCGTTTTTACCCCTTTAAACCGCTCTACATAATCGATAAAGGCGTCGGGCCGCAGCGGCTGCGAGAAGTAAAAGCCCTGGATCAGGTTGGCCCCGGCTTCCAGCACAAAGTCCAGCTGGTATTTGGTCTCCACGCCCTCCTGGATCACGTTCACGCCCAGACGGCGCAGCATACGGATCGTATCGCCCAGTAGCATCCGGGAGTTGCGGTTCTTATCCGCATCCCAGAGCAGCCCCTTGTCCGACTTGATATTCAAAAAGTCCATGCTGATGATGTAGGTTAAGTTGGAATAGCCCGTACCGTAATCATCCAGTGAGAAGGTAAAGCCCGCATTTTTCATCTCGTTGATGACACTGATGGGCGAGGAAGATGCGTTGACGGAAGCCGTCTCGGTGATCTCCAGATTGATCTGCTCCGGCTCGATGTCATACTTCTTCATGATCTCACGGAAGCGGTCCAGGGTATTGCCCATGATCAGCTGATAGATACTTAAGTTCACTTCGATATAGTCCAGATGCAGACGCTGCACCCGCTTATCCGCCAGGAAGGCACAGACCTCTTCAAAGACCACCAGGCCGATCTCCACGATCATGCCGTTGCGTTCCGCGATGGGGATCAGCTCATCCGGAGACAGCCGCCCCAGTACCGGGTCGTTGAGTCGCAGCAGGGCTTCCGCCGACACGATGAGGTCCTTCTTCGCATCCCAGATGGGCTGGTAATAGACCTCAAATCGCCCTTCGGAGAGCGCTCTCTTCAGAGCTTCTTCCACCTGGGCGCGGCGGGTGATGAAATACAGTTCGCTTCCCCGCTGTACCTGCACGCCCTGGTGCTCCACCTCGGCATTTTCCTCCGCCAGTTCCAGCAACAGGTCCGGCTCGGACAGTTCCTCCGGCACCATGGCCACACGGATCAGCGTGTTCAGATCCAGCGACACGTTCTTATAGACCCAGCCGTCGGCGAAACGTTCCTCGATCTTTTCCACGAGTGCTTCCACCTGATCCGCATCGTGATAAAAGATGATCAGAGCCAGGTTGTTGGGGGTGATGCGGTAGACCGTCACGTCCCTGCTCAGCTCCCGCAGCCACTGCGTCATCAGACGGATCACTTCCGTCATATCATTGTATTCCAGCATACGCGTATAGAAACGCATATTGGTCATATTCAGACATACCACGGCATATTTATGCCCGGTATGGATCAGCCGCACATTATCACTCTGAAAGGCCTGACGGTTATATACCTTGGATGCGCTGTCGATGAACTCGTCATCGTTCTCCACCGTCAGCATCACGCCCAGCAGCGAGATCGACTCGGCAAACAGTTCCACCTTAAGGTCGGGATGCAGCGCCTGCACCAGAATACCCACGATGGTAAAACTGAAGAAATACCACAATGCCAGATTGGTACCGCCGGATACCGCCTTGCGGTAGCGGACCATAAAGATCATACTGACAAACAGATAGGCCCCGCTGATCACATAGATCACGAGTTCCCCGGCGGAGCGCTGAAACTTGCGGTAATCGTCATAGTAAAAGACCCACTCCGTAAACGGATTGGTCATTACCATAAAGACCGCAAAAAACATGGGGAGAAGGAACAAAATAAGAAAACCCTTCCCTCTTTTTACCCCCACACCATTGACCATCATGATGTAGAGGGCAAAAAGAGGCGCAAGAGTCTGATGCGCCATCAGATACAGAACCTGCGTAATATACTGCGTCGTAAACAGATTCCCTGCGGCGATATACCGGTTTTCGATGTAGTTGCTGACAATGTCGACTGCTGCCGAAAACGATACAAAGACAAGTATGCTCAAAAACACCTTGCTCTGCGCTTTCAGCAGCTGCTTCCTGCTTAAGAAATACACCACGCAGGAAACCGACAATACCAGCGTACAAAACAGAAATACGATATCTGTCATAGAGGATACCTATACTTATAGGATCAATACTTTCTGTCGCGCACTTCCATCAGTTTGGTCTTCAGTTCGGTCTCCATACGAGCCATCTCCTGCTCGGCCTGTTTACGCTTCTCACGGCCCTCTGCCTGGATCTTCATTACCTCGTCAAAGGTAGAGATCAGGTTCTGGTTGGTCTTATTCAGCGTCTCCAGATCCACGATACCGCGCTGGGATTCCTTCTCGGTCTCGATGGTCGCGATCTTCAGTGCCTCTGCATTCTTCAAAAGCATCTGATTTGTCACATCTGTTACCGCACGCTGTGCCTTGGCTGCCTCGGTCGCATTGTGGATACCCAAAGCGATGACCATCTGGCTCTTCCACAGAGGGATGGTATTCACTACGGTGGAACGGATCTTGTCCACCATCATGATGTCGTTGGACTGGATCATACGGATCTGCGGTGCGGTCTGCATCGCGATCGTTCTGGTCAGTTCCAGGTCGGTCAGTTTCTTGGAGAAGCGGTCACACATATCCTGATAATCCTTGGCTTTCTGTGCATCCTCTGCCAGTCCGGTCTGCTGCGCCTTCGCCCGCAGTTCCGGCAGGATCTTGGTCTCTGCCTCTTCCAGTTTCTTCTTGCCGGCGATGATGTACATGGACAGTTCCTTGTAGTAAGTCAGGTTCATGTCATACATCTTATCCAGTGTCGCCGCATCCTTCATCAGACGGGTCTCATGATCCTGCAGAGCGCCCACGATCTTGTTGATGTTGACTTCCGTACGGTCGTACTTCGCCTTCATCATCTCCACCTTGTTGGCCTGCTTCTTAAAGAAGCCCTTGATGCCCTTTTGTTCTTCTTCGCCGTTAAAGCCCTTCAGCTCGGCTACCACGCCGGTCAGCAGTTCGCCGACCTCGCCCATATCTTTGGTACGCACGTTATCCAGCGCACGGTTGGAAAAATCCGCCATCTTCTGCTGGGTTGCCGCACCGTAAGTCATGATCGTGCTGCTGTCGGTGATATCGATCTGCGCCGCAAAATCATCCACCATCTTGATCTCTTCCGGCGACAGCTGCTGCTCCATCACCTCTTTGGCATCTGCCACTTCCTGCTTGCCGGTGGTCAGTGTGATCTCCTCCGGCTTGGGTGCTTCTGCCGTACCAAACGGATTCAGCGTCAATGACGGTGTCGTAGATTCACCCTGTAATGCTTCCGTTACCCCTGTGTCTGCCATGATATAGACCTCCTCATAAATAAATTTGTTTCTTTTTTGATTTTGTTAGTTTTCATCGTTTGTCCCGGGCAATGTCTGGTTGGATCCGAAGGAATGCCCCGTGAGCCCTTCCTGCGAGAGCAGGGTGCGCATCACTTCCACATCCGTGGAGATATCCAGGCTCGTATCTTCAAACAGACTGTCAAACAGCCGGTCAAACGCTTCGTTCATGACATCGATCGTATCCTCGATCTCTCTCTTGGACTTCTCGATATTGGCGCTGCTCTTGCCCTGTGAATCCAGTTCCGCATAACTGTGCAGCAGTTTCACCATGGTGGGCAGATAGTAGTTCATCAGACGGGTCATATCCTCCGTCAGTTCCGGCTGCTTCTTGGCCCGCTCCACGATCACTTCGACGGAATGCACCATACGGTCCAGTTTCGCCGTCACATCCACATCCGGGATATCCTTGTTGCATGCGCGGATCTCCGCGATGTACTGCTCGCCCTGGGCGATGATCTCGTGCTGTGCCTCGGTCAGGCCGCCGTATTCGCGGATCTTCGCTTCGGCCTTCTCCTGCTCCTCCGCCATACGTTCCGCAGCGATCTGCAATGTATGCAGGTACTGCTGGTAAGTCTCCTCGCTAGTGATCAGGGTATCGCCGTTCTCATCCAGGTGTCCCTGGCGGAACCAGCCCTTGCTGATCATCTTCTGCAGTTCTTTGATCGTCTCGTCCTTGCTCTTCCCGGTCATCTCCGAGAGCATCTCGGTAGGCGCATAGGTCTTATCCCGCAGGAGGTTTAAGTACTTCTCATAAAGCGAGATCTTCTTCAGATGCAGTGTGCCGAAGATCGCGCCGGTCAGCGGTCCTGCGGCAGTAAATACAAAGAGGAACAGAGCACCTACGATCCCACTCACGATATCGCCGTCCGCCACAGAGGCAATGAAAGCGATCAGAGAAAACATTGCTGCCGGAGCGCCTATAAAATATCCTATGATCGTCCCGATCAGCGTCCCTGCCTTGGAGTTCTTCATATCCTTATACAGGACCGGGTTCTGATAAGTGCCGTTCTGACGTACCGGTACCGCATTCGGGATGTTCTGCGCCGCCTGATAGCGGGTCTGGTTGATATCCCGCACACGGTGATAGGTCTGGGTGTTGCGGTAATTCGCCCCGCTGCTTAAGTTTCCGTAGCCGGGAATGTTCTGGTTTCCGTTTTGGTAATCCCTGCGGGACGGCACATTCACCGTCCTTCCGATATTGCTGAAGAGATTTTCCATCTCTGCAGACACGTTGCGGCTCAGATTGCTGTAATCACCGCTCTTCAGCGCATCCTGCACCGTTGTCGTCACACGGGATACACCGTCCGTGATCACTTCTTTCATTTGTCCGCGATCATAATCACCTGCTGCCATTGTTACTTCGATTCCTCTTTATTATTTCCTTTTTTATTATTTCCTGTTTTATTCTTCCCGGCAGCTTCATCTTCCTCTGCTGCCTCTTTTTCCTGCATCTGTGCTGCCGTCTCTACCAGATAATCCACGATGCCTTCCGCGGAATGCCTGCGGTTCTGCCAGCTGGCCTCTCTGAGATCGTCACGGCTCTTCTGGTACTCCGTGCTCTCCACCAGCTCATCCATCAGTGCCTGGAAGTTGCCGAAATCCTCTTCCGTGATCATCTTGCCCAGTTTCGGGAATACCTGCTGCTTCCAGGGCTCCTCATCGATCCATGCCGCATCGTAGGGCGCCATATCCGACTGCCCACCGGCAAAGCACAGCACCGGTTTGTCAAATACAAAAGCGAAGTCAAACACCACGCTGGAGAACTCACTGATCAGGATATCCGAGCGGTTCAGGATATCAAAGTTATCCGCATCCCGGTTCCATTCCACTTTGTCCCCGTATCTGTCCATCAACGGCTGCAGGATATCCATCTCCACCTTGAAAGACTGGGGATGCGGGCGGATCACTACTTTGTAATCCGTTGCCAGCAGCGCGTCGATCAATTTCTCCTTATAGCGGTTCAGTACGGAGATCTCGCCCCAGGAGGGTGCCAAAAGCACAGTACGCTGCTTCTTCTCTTGTTTTTCTTCGCCTTCTTTGTCCCGGCGTGCCAGCAGGCCGTCCATATAGGTGCAGCCCACCACCTGCAGGTCCTTCTGCGGGATGCCGCGCAGCTCCTCGAGCTTGCGGATGTACCGTTCCTGAAAATCTCCTACCAGCAGCACGGAATCGTAGAAGTCCAGTCCGAACATACGGTATGCGGTTCCCTCATCCAGCGAATGGAAGATATGCACGTATTTGCCAACGTTCCTGGAGCGCTTCCACTGGTAGACTTCCAGTCCCGGCGTGGTCGCCAGCAGCACTCTCGCATTCAGCATATTCAGCCGCGCAAACGCCTTGTTGCCGTCGCCGATGAAGGTGCAGTGTACATGTTCGTATCCCTGCTCCAGCGCCGGATCCTTTTCATCCGCCGTATAGTACTCGCAGTCGATCCCGCGCTTTTCAAACTCCTCGCACACGGGCTTAAATACATTCCAGTAGCTCTTGCCCTCGCTGAAGATCACATAGGGCAGTTTCTCATCGGAGGTCTTGTCCTTGATGCGTCCCCCGCTCAGTACAAACTTAAACTTGATCCACAGTTTCTGAAAGAAAAACAGCAACGTGGAAAAAATACCGATCAGCGCCGCGAACAGCATACTTCCGGTTCCGGGATCGATATACAACAGATACATTACTAATTACGCCTCCAAAATACTTATAGTTACAGTTAATCCGCTATATTATATCATAGAAACAGCACCTGTTCAATTCTTTCGAAGCGGTTCCCGCATAAATTTTAATTACCAAAACATTTCCAAATTATTACAATAATGCTATACTTCATACTATGGATTATCAAACAAAGCGAAAAAATATCATCATCGTGTTTTCCGTGATCTTATCGATCCTGGTGGTCTACACCGTGATCGGTTCGATCCTGGTGACCCGTGACCTGCAGGCGCAGGCTCTGGCCTCCGAACGCGGAAGGCTGCAGAACTCTTCCCGCGGCCGCCTGCACAGCAACGAGCGCGGAAGACTGGCAGAGGCACAGATCGCGGAGAATCAGAAGGGCACCGAGGAAAATCCGGGTCCGGACAACCGTGTAGCTGCCATACAGAACCGTCTGGTACGCCAGCCGCTGGTCACACCGCGCGGAAACGGCGAGGATACCGTCACGGTCATGGTCTATATGAACGGTTCCAACTTGGAATCGGATTACGGCTTTGCCACGCAGGATATCAGCGAGATGCTGGATGCGCCCTACAACGAAAAGGTCAATATCGTGATCGAGACTTTAGGCACCAAGAAATGGCATGATTACGGCATTATGAATGATCACACCCAGCGTTTTATCCTGGATGAAAAGGATGTTCTCCTGGTAGACGATACTCTGGGACAGGAAGACTGCACGGATCCGGACACCCTGACCGACTTTATCACCTGGTCCGCAAAGAACTACCCGGCAGACCGGTATTTTCTGATCCTGTGGGATCACGGCGGCGGCTCGGTCGACGGCTTCGGCTGGGACCAGTACCAGAGATACAATGCTTCCCTGACCATCGACGAAATGCAGCAGTCTCTAAAGGACGCCGGCATTGTCTTTGATTTCATCGGCATGGATGCCTGCATCATGTCCTCCATCGAGACCTGCTATGCGCTCTACGATTACTGCGATTACTGCGTATTATCCGAAGATTTTGAATCAGCTCTTGGCTGGTCCTATGAGGGATGGCTGACGGCCCTGTCGGAGAACACCTCCATCGATACCGTATCCCTCGGCACCATCCTGGTGGACGATATGGTGGAAGCCAACAAAAAGAACCGCATGGAAGGCGACAGCTCCACCCTGGCCCTGATCGACGAACGCTACATCCCGTCGGCCTTTGACAGCTGGATGAGCTTTGCCTATGCCAACGAAGCCGCGCTGCTGACGACCAACTTCAGCCGCGAAGTGGCGCGCTCCGGCCGTGCGCTCCCGGCATGCCGCGTTTCCTCCGCCCTGCAGGAATACTACATCACGGATCTGCTGGCGCTGGCGGTCTCCATCGATGCCCGCGAGACCAAGGGACTGGTATCCCGTCTGGCCGCTGCCGTTGCTTACTACAACTGTACGGATGACAACGTGGGCCTGACCGGCCTGGCCGTCACCCTGCCTTACGGCGACAACAGCTTCTACAGTTCCATGGAGCGTGTCTACGCCAATATCGGCATCGACAAACGCTACGTTGAATGGCTGAGCAAGTTCCCGGAGAATGCCGACAGCAGCGAGTACTACGATTACGAAGATTTCAACCAGAGCTGGAGTGGCTGGGAAGAATATAGTGGTAATTAAATAAATTAAGGGCCGGATTTTAATACACCTTCTTGTCTTCCCCACAGGAAGAAGATAAGAAGGTGTGTTTTTTAATCGGGATTCGCAGGGCGTCCTTCTGTTTCATCGATCTCCAGACGCGTCCAGTTACTCTCATCAAAAATATCATCCTGCACATGATACCAGTACGGCTCAGAATAACGGTCGCCGTCAAAACTGAGTCCCTTAAATGCGTAGCCGCCCGGCCACCAGAGAATGGCGCCGTCTTTTTTGCCGTCCATATTGATGGGGCTGCCGGTAAACGGATTTCTGGGATCTTCGATCAGGCCGTCCGTAGCCAGCGTCGGCACATCTGCATTCATCATAAACTGATCATCCGTCTTCAGCTCCCCATGGCTGTCAAAATCCTTGACCAAAAGCAGCGGGTTGACGGCTTCCACATCCACCCCGTTATCAAAGAGCATATAGTCAAACTGCTCCAGATCAAACCCATGGTCCGAAACGATGATGATCCTGGTATTGTCATAGATCCCCCACTCCTTCAGGCGCTCCATATACTCGCCCAGCACCAGAAGCGCCGCCATATTCGAATGGTAGTGTCCTACATTAAAGGTCAGGTCATCGCGGTCAAAACGCAATACCTTGCCGTCCACTTCCTTATCCGCCGCGATATCGATCCCGGAATAATCCGGCATACGGTCCATACGGTAATCCGGCAGGGACAGAAGCGCTGCGCCGTGCGTCGTATTGTTGCAGATATCCAGGAAGTAATTCTCGTTGTCATCCCGGATCTCCGTGATCTCCGACATATTCTCCAGTGTCGTATAGCCTTCCCGGAAAGACTCTTCCCCCAGAAAATAATTGCGGTCTGCCGCCAGATAGCCGCCGGTGTCATAGACCTCGTCCTGCAGAAAGGCCGGCATGCAGCGGAACAGACTGTAGAATACAAAGTTGCGCTCCCTGGCTTTCAGATAGCCTTCCACGCTGTATCCCATGGGCAGGGTGCCGCGCAGCTCAAACGCCGTGATGTACGGATACTGCCGGAACATCTCCAGATCCGGCACCGACTCCCAGTGTACAAACGGCGGATCCGTTACCGTCACGTGATAGCCTTCTTCCCCGAACATGACCGGCATGGTGAGCAGCGACTGGTCGTGCTGCTCCGGCTTGGAGAGCTGTTTCTCGTTGAGATTTCTTTTCACTGCGGTATAGTCATAGCCGCCATACAGTCCCGGCGCGCCGGTGGATGTATGGGTACCGAAGGACAGCGTATTCGGATAGTAGGTAAAACCTTCAAACTGCTCCTTCAGGAACGGCTTTTCGTCCATAATGTACGGAACAAAACCTCCGATCGCGCGGTCCAGCATGATGACCAGCACGTTCTTCCCGTTCTTACTGAACGGCAGGGTATAAGCGACACTCTCCTCTTCCATCGGCACGCCCTGAATGCTCTTATAGGTGGACAGGATATCCTTCCCGCCCATAAAACACAGTGAAAAGAGCATGACCGGCACCACGCTGTTTTTGAGTTTTCCCGCGTATCTCCAGAACAGATGCCCCAGCAGCATGACCGCTGCGACGGCCAGCAGGTTGATGGCTTTGATCCTGCGCACAAACTTCGGCAGGATATCAAACTCCAGCATCGCGGAAACATTGCCCACATTTGCGCGGAACAGCATCACGTTCAGCAGGCACACCAGCATCAGCACAAACAGGCCTTCCGAAAACAGCCGCTTTCCCTTCCCGTCCGCCAGCCCGTAGATGATATTTCCCCAGACGAGAAAATACCCTGCCCATACCGCCGTGGCAAAGGCAACGTAATGCAGCGGTGAGGTGGTGCGGTCCTGCGCCAAGAAATCCAGCGGACACACCGCGATCACCAGAAGCGGGATCACCGCGCCCATAAGCACCGTAAAGGCCAGTTCTTCTCCAAACACGAGCGCAAAGGGCGGCGCGGATACCTTCTCCTGCGCTTTGGCCTCCGGCTCCGTTTTCCGGAACTTTTTCACCAGCTTCTTAAACACTACGCTCAGACACGGGAGCAGAACGATGCCGAGAAACAGGAAATACAAAAGCAGTGTCTCCGGATCCCGCGCCGCGATCTTCCCCTGCAGTTTGCCGCTCCGGAGCAGGAAGATCAGGATCCCGATCGTACCGGCCAGGCTGATACCACCGACGACCGCCGCCGGATCTTTTGTTGTTTTGGTGATCAGGTTTTTCAGAAACGAATACAGGTTGTTCATCATCCAGTACAGCACCAGACCGGAAGGACTGCGGTACAGAAGGACGAGAAATAAAAGCGCCAGCAGATAGGGCTGGAGTTTTTGTTTCCATGAGAATCCTCTGGTGTAGATCACCGTGGAAAGGACATTAAAAAAGGTCATCATGACCGGAAGGAGGTTTACCGCCATACCGCCGATCTTGAACATCCCGTCTTCCGCTCCCAGATCCGCGATGGGGCCGAAGGAACAGCCCTGCAGACGCTGCATATTGGAAAGGAAATGAAATGCGGCAATAAAAAAAGGAATCTGCAAAAACAGAGGAATCAGGCCCCGTAATGCGTACAGCGGCTTATAGTTCATCTCCGCATAATAGGCATTGACCATCATATAGCGTTCATCGCCGGAGAAATGCTTTTTGATATGCGTGAGCCAGCGCTCCATCTTTTTCTGTTTTTCCTGCTCCTCTTCCTGGATCGCGTCTGCGCGCAGATACAGCGGAAGCACGAGGGTGCTGATCGCCACGCTCACGGCGATGATCGCAAAACCCTCCCGTCCGAAAAAACTGTTCATGACCGTGAATACCACTTCGATCAGGTACTCGATCGGCAATATCAGCAATCGATACAGCAAATTCATCTTAGTTAAAGCCTCTTCCCGTATAACTGTTCTATTATCGGATCAACCCTGTTTCAGATCAATCCTGCTTCCGATCAATCCTGCGCGATGATGTTCAGCCAGAGCTGGCCTTCTTCATCATATTCCACGCGGTAGATCGCATTGTTCTGCATACCCGGTCCCGGTTCGACAAACAGCGTATGATACTTTTCGATATGAAAATCCACGATATTGCGCAGATACACGTAGGTATATCCGCCTTCCCGGAGCAGATCCTCCAGTTCCTCTACCTTCATAGTGAACTGGATCTCACCGGCGCTCCAGCGGTAAGGATCCGCATTGAAATGCAGACCGCTGATCGTCGCCGCGCCTGCCGGATATACTTCCCAGCAGAACTCGGACGGTATCTTCCGCAGCAGTTCCGGATCCATCAGAAAGACCCTGTCTTCACCGGTAAATTTGATCTCGCCGTTCTCGATGCATTCGTGGATCACCGGATACATATATTCCTCTTCCGGTTTGTTGAAGATCTCTCCCACCGGATCCGTATACACGCACGCCAGCAGGATGAGCCCGGACGCTGCCAGGACCAGGTCTTTTTTCCACGCCCGGAAGGACTGCAGGAACAGTCCTGCGGCAGACACGATGATCACCGGTGCCACAAAGTGCGCGATCACCGGAATGGGTGTCACCTTCGGCGGACGCAGCACAAAGATATACAGGACGCACAGCGTGACCAGATACATCAGCACGCCGCAGATAAATGCGCCATGGAAGGTGTAGGACAGGGTCTCGTCTTCTGCCCCTGAGCTTTGTCCGGGGCGCTTCAGGTATTTGTCGTCAGACAAATTATCTTTTTTACTTCTTTTCATCACTCTGCCATGGGCGATGCCGGAAAGGATCATCAAAAGGAGCATGAAGGTGGTGTCATAGATCCGTATCACCTTTTTGCCCAGGACATAGTCCTCTTCCCCTTTTCCTTCAAACAGCTTATCCGTAAATTCGACCACTTCGTTGATCACATATTCCTGATAGCTGCTGTTACGCAACAGCAGAGCCACGGCGCCCAGAACCACGGCAAATGCCGCGATCGCGATTACCACAGCAGTCTTCTTTTTTCCTTTTACATAAAGCCCTGCAACCAAGGCAACGACCGCCCCCAGCACCAGGCATCCCAGAAGACATCCGGGAAGGAGCAGCAGCCGCTTCAGTTCGATCTCATGCTGCGCATAGTTGTACAGGTTCAGCAGAAAGGCCGGGATGCAGCCTCCAGCCAGCGTAAGCAGCATGCTCTTCCGGCACCGCCGGCTGCTGATGGCCACCGCGCAGCAGGATGCCAGCAGCGGAATCACCAGAAATACGCCGTAACGTGTCAGGGTGATCGCCGCAAACAGACCATATGCTGCAAACAATATATCACCCTTACCGCCCGCGGGCTTTGCTCCGGGAGCCCCGCGACGGATCATACGTGATAACAGAAAGATGGTATAGACCATCGCCGTTGCCTGCGGGATCGCCATATCAAAACTGCGATAGGCATCAAAGATCTTTAGGATCGGAAGGAACAGGCCGATTGCAAGCATGACGAGCCACTGCCAGCCTTCGGATTTAGGCTGATCTTCCTTCGCTGTCCTCGCGCTTTGCCCGTGGGCGCCCGCGCCGTTTCTAAGGCGCCTCGGTGATCTGCCGCCGGACAGATTGTCTTTTTCTGCTTTGATCGAGCGGATCTGACAGAACAGCGGCATCACGCCGGCGATCACAAATACGTCAAAGGCAAAAATACACTTCCAGTCCGCATATCCGCCCACCAGCCGGTTACAGTAATAGGCCCAGAGCGTTCCCAAAGGGAACGGATCGTTCAGATGATAATACAGGTAGTGATCCTGCATGGAATCGTATTCAAACAAGCTTAACACCGAAGGGGCGTACTGCGTAATCGCTGCTTCGGACAGAAACAGCCAGCCCTTGGCATAAACGAGAAAGAACACCAAATAGATGCAAAATGCGGCAAATCCCGGCGTCAGCACATACCGGGAGATCTGCTTTTTCTGCCGGATCAGATAAACCACGGATACCACTGCATAGACCAGCGGAAGATAGACTCCAATCTTCAGTACGCCGGCCATCCCGGCGATCGCCATCGTGATCGTGATCAGTCCGACAGCCGGAAATACCATGATCTCAAACCGCCGCTGTAACCATATTGCCAATGCCGCAGCAATGGGAAATATTGCTAAAACGCCCATAATAACACCTCATCCGTCAGCTTCGCTGACACCTGTCTCGCCTGCCGGGTCTACGCTCCGCTCCGGTCGGTTCAGAACATGCGTCCCCCGGACGCATTGAACCGGTCCGCGCTAAGCGTGTGCCACTGGCACACAGCGCCCTCAAGGGGAAGGCAAGGATTAATATATCTTACCAAAAACGCTACTGAATAATATACACAATGAATTAGTATAACAAAACCGACTTCATTTATCAATCGCTGCCGGGATACGCGGTATTCTCGTACAGCGTATATACCGTAGTGCCGAAGCGGATCTGTTTCTCCTCCCGCAGATACGGATGGTCCATGTCGTTTGAACCATTCAGCAGAACCCAACGGCGGTCGCGCGCCTTTTCTTCCAGATCTGTGGTACCGTTGCCCCAGCCCAGGCCGTCGTTGGTCAGTTCTCTTCCGAGCGACATGTAGATCACACCGATGCCGTAGGCTTCCACATAGGTATCCTCCGGTACGGCGGCGTCAAAGGCCAGCATGCAGTTCCTTACTGCGCCGTAGTCGGCGATGGATTTCTCCGCCAGGTTCTGTCCGGTATAATGCATTTTTTCCACCGTATGTCCCAGGTACCCGGCCATCCCGAGCGACAATGCCGCAAGTGCTGTGAGATACGCATACCGGCAGACCGGATCTTCTGCCCCCAAGCTTTGCTTGGGGGAGCCCGCGCCGGTCATCGGGAATTCTTCGAATTCCTTGTCGCACCCGCTTCGCGGGTTTGGAACTTTGAGGCGCTTCAAGGATTTGCCGATAGGCAAATCTTCCCTTTCTGCCCCCAAGCGGAGGCTCACCACACCTTCATAGGCCAGCACCAGCAGCGCGCCCACATAAGGCGCCATAGAGTCATACTCCTCCGGACGGCCCATCCAGTAGATCATGATCCCGAGGGCAAAGACCGTAAGGAAAAGTTTTCCCGCATCCGTTCCCGGACAAAGCTTCTTCTTCGTTACCAGCAGGTGTACCCGGCGTGCGGCATTGCACAGCAGGAACAGCTCGATGGCGATCCACGGCGCATTGCTCCAGAACAGCCTGCCGTTGCTGGTATCACCCGCTTCCTCTCTTGCCATGGTCGACATTTCCTTCTTCCAGTCGAGGAACTCTGCCATCCGCTCTCCCGGCGCCGTCAGGAACACATTGTAGCCCTTTACGATCACGTAGGCAGCGAGAATCTCCAGCACTACAAAAGGGATCTCTTTTGCAACCCACAGGATCAGATCCGGCAATCCAGAATGGTCTGACTCCTTTGCATTCGCCGATACGGCAGCAACCACCGCCCATGCGACTGCGCACACCAGGCCGCTCTCCATATTCCAGACGATGGCCAGCGCACAAAGAAGATATCCGATGATCTTCTTCGTAACGGTGATCCCTTTCTCCCCCACGAAACTGCAATACAGCAGCAGCACAAAGGGCCACAGCATACGCAGCGGGAAGGTCTGCAGATACAGCTGGTTGATGATAAAGCAGTTTAAGACCACCAGTCCGGCGATCAGCCGCGAGAGGTCTTCCTTTAACGTCCGGTGCAAAAACATGATCAGGCACAGCGCCGCGATCCCGGCAAACACCGCCGTTGTACAGCCCACGGTACGCATATTGTTTCCGAAGAGCATAAGCGGGATCTTGTAGAACAGTGCAAAATGCCCGTACATCTGCCGCAGTCCTCCGGGGAAGGGCAGATCGTTTGCCACATAGTAGAGCGAGTGATACAGGGTGCCGGTGTGATATACATCCGCCGTTCTGCCGGTGCCCCAGAGATTGATCACACAATGATTTGCGGCAATGACCAAGGTAACTGCCGCATAATAGACCGGCCAGAACAGCTTCGGGATACGGATTGCTCTGCTCTTCATTGTTGCCAGCAGTATGCCTGCCAGAAACAGCAGCGACAATACTCTGTGATCGTTATAGATATCACACAGTACAACGACCATACAGATGCTCGCACACACCGAGACACGCTCCCGGAAATAGCAGAGCACATGCTTCATCAGCGGTCCGGTAAATCTGCAATGCTCCAGGATCAGAAACGCGAGCAGGAACACGATCACCACGATCAGATAACCGACAATCCGTTTGTTGGAATCCAGCGTCCCCGTAAAATGCCAGAATACCGAATCGCTCCTTGCCGACAAAAACAGGAAATGCACTGCCATGGCAAGCAGTGCGGACAAAAAAACATGGAATACCGGCTTTGCTTTTTGCACGGTCTCTTCGCTGCATTCCTCTTTTTTCGCCGCGCCTGTGATAGCGATCGCAGAGAGAAATACCGAAAGAAAACCTGCCCCCGCATAGAACCATGTATCTTCCAGACGCATAAAGTGGGTAATGCCGGCAACACATCCGCAAAGTGCTGCAGCGCCAAATGCGATCCAAGACAGGACCTTCCGCTCCGTTTTTTTCTGCAGCGCCAGACAAAGTGCGCTGAGCAGCGTAATGACCGCCATGCTCCCGAGTACCGCATAGATGCATTTCTTCCATTGCGCCATGTAAACATGGTTATCGTAGCGGATCCGGATCTGTCCGGCATTTATTTCCGTTCCCGGCGTACCATACACCGTCAGAACATAACTGTCCCGGCCGTCTGCCACCCACGAATACTCTTCGCCTGCAGAGATGACCTGCGGATCCGAAAACTGTACATCCCCCCTGCCTTCGTAATCCGTGATCACAAGCGCAACCGGCTCTGTTACGCCGTTTTCCACGGTGATCTCCGAATACTTTGTAGGCCAGAAAACGATCCTGCCGATCACCTCCGGAAATTCATCGCCCTGGGGAAAGACCGGCTCCCCTGCTCCAACTGCTTTTGCCTGCAGATCCGCATCGTCCAGCGCAAACGATTCTCCCGAATAATGAAAATAACTGAACTGCTTGTACCACAGCAGCACATAGATTATAAAGAAGATCCCGACCACAAGGACCGGCAGAGTTTTTTTCAACTTTTCTTTCATATCTTCCTTAACCATTACGAAGAAAACGACAGGATCCCGGAAAGCAACAGCATCGCATAAACCGGCAGCATCGGCAGATACAGATAGCCCACCGGGAAGTCCCATGCGGATCCGTCTATTTTGTCTTCCTTCTCTGCCCCCAAGCTCTGCTTGGGGGAGCCCGTCGCGGCTTTGAGCGACTTCAAGGATTTGCCGTCAGGCAAATCTTCCTTTCGTTTCCAAACACTGTATAGACAATACGCCACCAGGAAGAGTCCGGCTGCCGTCGAGATGCTGACCGCCGCTTCTTCCGTATGCTCAAACGTAGTGATCCCGCTCACAAACTCCGAGAACAGCACCGGCAGCGTATCGATAAAGCGGAAGCCACCAACGATGCCGCAGAGCACCATCGTATTGTTCACATCCCCGAAATGGTACCACACCGTCAGAATATAGCCGAGGGACAGGAATGTTTCGATCCCCAGATAGAGATACGGTTCCTTAGCCAGCAGTGCCGCAAGCACCAGAAAGAGTCCCGTCATCGCGATGTACTGCGGATTCCATCCGCAGAAACACAGAAATGCGGTATAGACCGCCAGACCACAGAGAAGGGTTATTTTAAAATCTTCCTTTCCCTTATATGCCCAGCAGATAAACAGGATCAACAGATACACCACAAGAAAGACTGCTGCCGCTCCGGTCTGCGCCGGGAGCAGATCTGCAAAGAGTTTGCGGTAATGCGGACTGTACAACTGGTTCTGTATCCAGCCTTCCGAACTTCCGTAGATCAGATGGAATACCAGGGACAGACCCATGACTTCGGCCACATAACGCGCGAGTTTTAACAGTTTTTTCTCCCGCAGCAGGAGCAGCGGTATCACCACCAGCACCGGGAACATCTTCATCGCAACGGAGACTGACCACACAAGGCAGGCTTTATCGGTCTTTCCTTTTTCAAACATGATCAGACCTTCCAGAAAGACCGCGATATAAAAGATCTCCAGCTGGCTCATCCCAACGGTCGTAAACAGCAGGATAGGATTCATAAAATACAGGATCCCGATCAGGTCCGCGGTCTTCTCCGGGATATTCCAGATCTTTAAGAGACGCTTTACCTGATGCGCGGTAAACATATAGACCAGGCAGACGATGAAATTGTACCAGATATGCCCGTAGTACAACGGTACATCGCCGACGATCTTATTTGCGATATCATAGGGCAGGAAACAGATAATATAGATAAAATACAGCATCACGTTGTAGTTTGCATTCATCCGGTACTTGCTCTGGATAAATGCATAATCGTAGTAATGAAAAAACTCGCCATGCTTGATGGCGCTTTTCATCACCCGCGCATTCTCATAGATCATCTTGGTATCTTCGTAATAGGTGAAAGTAAACGTAAACAGAAACAGTGTATAGAAAATGATCACGGTATCAAGCCGTTCTTTCTGCAGTCTGCTCTGTCCGCAAAGCATCCGCACCAGCACCAGCGCAAAAGCAAACACATACAGCAGGGTATAAAGATAACACTCCCCGTCTGCCGCGATCATACCGGATGGAAAACGGCTCTGCACAAACGCCCCGCCGAAGAAACTGATACCATAAGAAACGGCTGCAGAGAGCACTGCCGCCGCCGCGCAGAATACGATCGTTTTTTTGTTATTCTTTATATTTTTCATTCAATCCAGCTTACAACGGTAATTCGTTCTGGTCCGGTGCGCCGCTACCTGCGAAGTATAAAAATGCTTCAGTTTCAGATACGCAAACTTCGCGATCCCTACATCAGATCTTTCGATCAGCGTTTGTAACTGCTGATACAGCTCCTCCCGCAGAACATAGTCTTTTTCTTTTGCCTTATCGATCCGCTCTTTCAACATCCGCAGTTCTTTATGATAGAGTTGCTCTTCCCGACGCACGTTGATCACCTGGATGCCTTTTTCCGCCAGACGCAGGAACTCACTCTTGTCCCCTTCCGCAAACAGACGGTCCAGACGGTCAAACCATGCTTTGTTAAAATTGGCATGTGTCACACTCGGAATATAAGCGCGGTATGCATACAGGGAATAGCCGCAGTACGCCACGTTTTTGGAGATCTCAAAGATCTCCGTGCTGTAGACGCCGTCACTGCCCATGCGCATATCCTTGTAACGGACGGAACGGTACACATCACTGCGGTACAGTTTCGCCCAGTTGTTCTTACGCAGTTTCTTGGATGCATCCGCTTTGAAAGTATTGCGGGTCACGTCGATCAGATCGTCGCGGCATTCCAGCATCGCCGTGTAGCCGCAGATCACCATGTCCACATCGTATTCCTTCGCCGTTTCATACATTTTCTGAATATAGTTTTCGGAGACATAATCGTCCGCATCCACATACGAAAAATATTCCCCGCGCATTTCTTCCAGGGCCGTATTTCTCGCCACATGCTGCTGCCGGAATCCGGCGCGCATCACACGGATCCGCTCGTCCTTCTTCCCGTATTCCTGACAGATCTCGTAGGTGCCGTCATCACTTCCGTTATCCACCACCAAGATCTCGATGTTCCGGTATGTCTGGATCATCAGGCTTTCAATACACTCGCCGATGTATCTCTTTGTATTGTAGACCGGTACGATTATACTGATCAAAGGTCCTTCCACTTCTTATCTCCTATCAAAAATTACTGTGCCAGATCCTCGTATTTCACTTCCGTGGCTTTGCCGTCTGCGATCTTATAGATATGGTCGCAGTTGCGGATCGTCGTGATGCGGTGCGCGATCACGATCATGGTCACTTTGCCGGACAGGCGGAAGATCGCATCCATAACTGCGGTTTCCGTTTCCGTATCCAGCGCCGAAGTCGCCTCATCCAGTACCAGCAGTTCCGGATCCGTATACAATGCTCTTGCGATACCGATCCTCTGTCTCTGTCCGCCGGAGAGTTTTACGCCGCGGTCACCGATATTGGTATCCAACCCGTCTTCCTGCTCCCGGATGAAATCCGCCAGCTGCGCTTCCTCCAGCACCGCCCAGATCTTATCGTCATCCACTTTATCTTCCGGCACACCCAGTGCGATGTTCGCCCGGATCGAATCGTCCAGCAGATAGATATTCTGCGGGATGTAGCCGATCATCCGCCGCCATGCATCCATATTCTCGTGGATATCTTTTCCGTCCATCAGCACCCGTCCGGACTGCGGCTGATACAGGCCCAGGATGATATCCGCCAGCGTGGTCTTTCCGGCGCCGGAGCTGCCCACCAGCGCAATGGATTTCTTGCTGGGGATCTCGATCGTGACGCCGTTTAAGACCGTCACATCCGGTTTGCTCTCATAGGCAAAGGTGATATTCTCTGCAGTAATGCTCTTTTTTAATGTCCACTTCTCTTCGTCCGCATCCGCTCTCTTTGCCGGCCGGGTCGTCATCTTTTCGATCTCGCCCAGATCGTGATACACCGCATCCACAGATGCTTTGTTGAACATGATCGAGTTCAGATATCCGCTGATGCGGTTAAAGGACGGCATCATACGGAAGGCTGCCATAGCAAATACCGTCAGCTTCGGAACAAAGGCCAGCATATCCGCCCCCGCCATGATGCGGACTGCCATAAAGACCAGGATGCCGCTGATGCAGATCATCTCCACCATTGGCTTTGAGATGCTGTTCAGCACCTGCTGCCGCTGCATGATCTTTGCGTAATTATCATAATTCGAGCGGTACTGTTCCGTGAAGAACTCTTCCTTTCCGACCGTCTTGATCTCCTTGATCCCGTTAAAGGACTGCAGGAACCATTTCGACTTGCCTTCGGAATATACACGGCTCCTGGCCCCGTACCATTTCATCCGTTTCTTGAAAACAAACAGAAACAGCATTACCAGGAAGGTCATCAGGACTGCCATCACCATGGTGGTCTCAAAATCCACAAACGCCAGGAATACCACCAGCACAAAACATACCAGGATCTCCGTGGCCAGCTGCAGGATGCTCAGAACCGTATAGAAAAAGCTTGCGATGTCCAGCTCCACGTTACGGTTGAGTTCCGCTACATTGTGCACGTAATGGAACTGCAGATCCTGCCAGATGTAACTCTCAAACATCTTGCCTGCCAGTTTGGCCTGGTTTTCATAAGAGAACTTATACAGCACGCGGTTCATCCACAGGATATACAGGTTCTTGATCACATAAATCGCCGCCAGACCAAGCGCCATCACAATGATCAGCTTCGTCCCGCTTTCCAGATGCAGGATGCGCATCGCCCACTGAAACATCACATTCTCGTCGATCACCGCAGGATCCGTCACCGCCTTGAACAGCGGCATAACCGCGGATACCCCGGCCAGCTCAAATATGGAATTGATAAAGATCACGATCAGGATCAGAAAAACTTCGATCCTCTGTTTTTTATCCAATACGGCATAAATCTTCTTTAACATGGGTCTGTTCCTGTATCCTTACACTTCCGTTTTGGCCGCTTCTGTTTTGGCTGCTTCTGATTTATCAGTCTCTGTCAGCAGTTTTTCCACATCTTCAAACAGCTCCGCGTGCTTGCGGATCCATTTCTCGCCTTTATTCCACCAGCTCAGCTTCAGGAGCTTCGCGATCTGCTCTTCGGTAAAACGGTATTTGATATGTTTTGCCGGCACGCCGCCGACGATGGAATAGGGCTCCACATCTTTGGTCACTACCGCGCCGGCTGCGACCACGGCACCGTCTCCGATCTTTACCCCTTCCATGATGCGCACGCCGGTGCCGATCCACACATCGTTGCCGATCATCACGGTGATCTTTTTCTTTGCATCCAGCCACTTAAAGTCCGAATACTTATCCGCGGACACGTATGTAAAACCACACTGCTTGTGGGTGGAATAAAATGCCGGATGGATCGACGCAAACTTTTCCGTCGGATGATCCCCCGCCATGGTCATCACATCATTGCCGATGCAGGTATAGCGGCCGATCACCGTATTTTTGATAAAGCAGTTCTCGCCGATATAGCTGGCATAACCGATCCTGCTGTTTAAGAACGTAACGCCGTTCGCCAGACGGTTGTAGCCTTCAAACTGATCCGTCGAATCCAGCTCCGCCTTTCCTTCAAAAGTGATATTTTTTCCCTTCCACTTGGAGCGGTGGATCGACTGTTTCAGACCATGCGTCATTCCGTTTACGATACTCATGAAATCTCCTTTGCCCGCAGCACACCCTGCGTATAATACTTGCATGTTTTCATATCATGCTGTTCCATATATTCCGTGATATTTTCCGTGATCTGTGTATTGTACTTTTCCGTACCGCGGTTGCTCTCAAAATAAGCCAGCGCCATTTTATTGCCCATATGGTTATACTGCTCATTCACCAGGCTGCCGAATTCGTCATCGTACTTCGTGCCCAGGATCGCCGGGCCATAGTGGTTGCGCAGATAAAAAGCTTTCTTCGCCGTGCGGATCTGTTCCTCCGACAAAGGCTTCACATCCTGAATGTTCATCAGGCAGTCTTCGTAACCTTTCTTGGTTGCCGGCTCGATCGTAAAGCCCAGGTTTCCGTAGAACGGCTTGCCCACGATCACCGTCGGGATCCCGACCACCGAGAACTCCCCGCCGGCATTGCTTCCGATGGTGATGAGCACATCCGCCAGGTTCTTGATGCTCTCCGCGCTGAACTCATCCGATAAGAAAAACATATTGTCCTTCTTATACCGCGCAAACATATCCTCGATGGAATCCTGCGATTCGTGATAGGCGCTGCGGGTCGGATGGGGTTTTAAGATCCAGTTGACTTTATCGTTCTTCGCCGCCAGTGCCAGCGTATTCTCCGTCCAGTCATAATAATCGCGGTAGAAAAGATCCCCGTAGTTGTACACGGCATCCGTAAAGGTATGTGCCATGATCACCACATTTTTCTTCTTCGGATCCAGATGCAATTCTTCCACGGCTTCTTCCCGGGTCAGCACACGCTTGTCCTTAAAGGCGCCGCGGTCGATATCCCTGCCGTTCTTTCCGCGGAAGCGCTCTTCCAGGATCTGCTCCGCGCGCTCCACTTCCTTATCCCCGAGATCATCGATCATCTCCCGGTACTTCTTCTGCATCATCAGATGCATACGGTTCGGATTGCCGTTATCATCAAAGCCGAGCACCATCTCCTGCTCCTGGTTGCTGTTGATCACTTTGGCCCCGCATGACCGGAACAGCGAAGAAATCAGCGCTTCGTGATATGCCGCATCATCGGCCAGCGCAAAGACCGGCGGATGCTTTTTGCAATAGGCCTGCAGCGTATAGAACATCCACAGGATATGCGTTGCTTTTTTGATGCAGATCTTATTTCTCGCGCTGCGGATCGTGGAAAGTTCCGAGGTGCGCAGGATATCCTCATAGATCGCCCGGCCGGCGTTATATTCTTCTGCCCCCAAGCTTTGCTTGGGGGAGCCCGCGCCGGCTTTGAGGCGCTTCAAAGATTTTCCGCCAGGCAAATCTACCGGTATTTTCATTTTCTGCAGTCCGCTGCCGGTACCGTCGCGTAACATAAAAAACAGCACTTTCGTCAGCGCCTTAGCAAAAAACCGCAGATTTTTCTTATCTTCTTTCTCGATACAATAGTGCGTAAAACCATAGGAATCACAGACTTCATCCAGCAACGGCTGCTCCCGCCAGGTGATCACGATCACCTTCGCGCCCAGCGTATCCGCCACGCCTTTTGCATACAGCAGCTTCGGCACCACCCATGCCATCTGCATGCGCACCATGGAGAGATTGACAAAAACGTATTTCTCCTCCGTCTTTGCTGCGTCTTTGCTCCACTGCCGGCGGTTTACTTCCGCAAAATGCTCTACCGCTTCTTTCCTGATCGGAAAATCTTCCTGTGCCATAACTCAAAAACCTTACCTTTACAATTCTGACCGGTCTTTCCCATGCAGATGGGTCAGATGCCATTTGATATACTCCCGAATCTTCTTCGTATATACCTTTACAAAATCCCCGCCCGCAAAGGTATCCTTCCGGCGTATGCCGCCTTTCAATTCGGAATTGACAGTGATATACAGTTCCTTTTGTTCCTCATAGGGGATCGTTTTCAGCTTACGGTTGCTGAAATGGATATACAGATATTCCTTCTTCTTCCCCGTCAGCCCGTTCACGTGGTAAATGCTGCCGTTCTCCCACTTCCAGTACTGGAACAGCGTATTATGCTGCACCGTATTGTCGATCATCTTTTTATAGCCCTTTTCCGGCTGATAGATATTGACAAAATTCTCCCGGTTCCAGTAGATCTTTTTCTCATTCTCCCGCAGGATCATGGGCAGGCCGTTCTGCTCGTCAAAGGCCTGGTTCTCTTCTTCCCGGATGATATTGTCCCAGATAAACTCCCGGTGCTTCGACCACTCCGGCCGCTGCAGGCGGTAGTATTGATTTACTTCCTCCGTGTTGCGGATGATCTCCAGATTCCCCAGGATCTGGAACCAGTCGTACTGCTTCAGAAACTCATCCGTAAAGGTCTTGCGCAGATCACCGAAGATCAGGTCGCAGTCACCGAAGGCCCAAAAATCATACTCTTTGACCCATTCGTTAAAGATGTGCACATACACCGGTTTCATATCACAGAGCTTATAGGGCTTCGTGATCTTCACATCTCCCAGCCGGTCATGGATCCGCTCCACCACCTCAGGAAAGGTCATATACACGATATGGATGTTCGGCGTCTTCTCCCATTTTTCCAGCGAATGATCGTCCGTAAAAATAAAAAAATCAATCGTGCTGTTTGCCCGGCACGACGCCATATACCAATCCATATACTCCGGCCATTTGCCGGTCCCGTTCAGAAAATACGCCAGGATATGTGCTATACGATACACTGTGGCCGTCTCCCGTTAACTTTCCCCGGTCATCCGGTCATAGATTTCCTTCAGCATGCGGTAGTTTCCTTCTGCCGAATATTTCTCCACATACTCTTTATAGGCATTCTCCCCGAGCTGCTTGCGGTCCAGCTTCTCAAATGCCGCGATCGCTTTATTCAGGGAGTCTACGTTGTTCTTATACTTCTTGCCGGTCACGCCGTCGATCACCAGATTGCCGATATTGCCCTGATCCAGCGCGATCACCGGCACCTTTCTCGCGTAGGCCTCGATCACACCCATGCCGAAGGTCTCGTACCACTGGGATGCCGTTACCAGCGCCTGCGCACCGGAAAGAATACGCATCGCCTCGTCATGCGACAACTGGCCTGCCAGCTCGATCCGCTGCAGGTGATTGCGGCTGATGTAGCAGCACAATGCCCCTTCCTGCTCGCCGGAACCGATGAAGATCACACGCTTCCTCGTACGAGCAAAGGCCTTGGCGATCAGCGTACTGCCTTTCAGACGCTCGATGCGCCCGATCACTACATAGTATGGCTGACCGGATGTCGCAATTTCCGATCCGGTTATCTCCCCTTTTTCATCCGGTTCCTTTGTGAAGTTCGGCTTCACATAGACCTTCCCCGGATCGATCCGCTTCTTTCCGCGGTTAAGCATCAGGAGTTTGTTTTTGTTAAACTCCGTTAATGCGATAAAATGCACTTTTTTCCAGATCCCGGTCATCCGGTGGAACTGCATCATCCCCGTAACGGCCAGGGTCTGCGCAAAACTGTTCCGGTAGCAGCTGTTCTTCAGCGCGCACTCGATGCCCTGTCTTGCACAGTTTTCACAGATCTTCCCCCTGCGGAAAAAGGTTCCCGCCGGGCAGAGCATACGGAAATTGTGCATGGTCTGTGCCACGGGCACGCCTTCCGCCGCTGCGGCATAAAAAACCGACGGGCTCACCAGATGCAGGGTATTGTGCACATGCACCACATCTACCCCTTCTTCCCGGATGATCCGCCGTATATCAAAATACGTTTTCCACGAAAACAGCATCGTAAAGGGCATCAGCAGTTTCTTCCCCTTACCATATTCCGTGATCTCTTTATTATCCCGGCTGTAACACAGCACTTTATGCCCGTGGGAGCGGAGCAGCGCAGCTTCATTCTCCGCCACTACATCCTCCCCGCCGGGAATCTGATATTTGTTATGAACGATCAAAATTGTCTGTTTTTTCATAGTCTCACTATACCACATTTTTCTGTTGAAATAAAGCAGAAAATCCGCTACAATGATTGCATTATTGTAGAATTTTACCCGAGGAGGAAAACAACTTATGGCACAGAATCCGATCGTAACGATCACCATGACCGACGGCAGCGTGATGAAGGCAGAACTCTATCCGGAGATCGCGCCGAATACGGTAAATAACTTTATCAGCCTGATCAAAAAGGGCTTCTATGACGGCCTGATCTTCCACCGCGTGATCAAGGGCTTTATGCTGCAGGGCGGCGACCCGGAAGGCAGCGGCATGGGCGGCCCGGGCTATCATATCAAGGGCGAGTTTTCCCACAACGGTTTTAAGAATGACTTAAAGCACACTCCCGGCGTACTGTCCATGGCTAGATCCATGATGCCCAACTCCGCCGGCAGCCAGTTCTTCATCATGCATCAGACTTCCCCGCACCTGGACGGCGAATATGCTGCTTTCGGCAAGGTGATCGAGGGTATGGAAGTGGTGAATGCGATTGCCGAGACCGAGACGGATTACAGCGACCGCCCGAAGAAAGAGCAGAAGATCAAAACAATGACGGTTGACACCTTTGGCGTGGATTATCCGGAACCGGAAAAGGCATGACGAACGTTCATATTCCGTTCATAATTTGTTTTGTTTAAGTTAATTATATACACATCATTCATCCATTTTTTTAGATTATGATAATATCATCAAAGGACAGAGATAATAAAAAGTCCGAAGAACCAAATAAGACATTATCAGAAAAACTTTTTCATAATTTATGCCAGGTGAATCTCCAAAGATTTGCCTGGCATCCTCCCTTTTATGGGGCATTTTCCTTAAATCCGGCCAATCCCTTTCCTGCGTCCGTTTTGAAATGGATCGCGCTGATCACCATGCTGATCGATCATCTCGGTGCATCGACGATAAAATTTCTGCTGCATGGCGCAAAAGAGGGTACGCTTTTTCATGTCTATGACGTCTTTCGTGACATCGGGCGCATCGCTTTCCCGATCTATATCTTTATGCTGGTCGAAGGCATGCAGCATACCCACAGCAAGAAGCGCTATCTGCTGCGCATGGGGCTCTTTGCCCTGATCTCGGAGGTTCCGTTTGATCTGGCCTTTTTCCGCATCCCCTTTCACTGGCATGCGCAAAACGTTTTTTTCACGCTTTTCATCGGTCTCGCCGTGATCTGTGCCATGGACAGCTTTGAAAAAGAGCTGGCTTCCTTCCGGAAGGGACATGGGAAGGATCTGTCTCCCCTTGCCTTCCGATTCTACCGCTTCTTTTTGTACGCCGCGCTCATCACACTGGGCTGCTGCCTGGCGGTGCTCCTGTATACGGACTACAACTGTGTGGGCGTCCTGGCCATCTGCGCTATGTACCTGCTGCGGCGCTACCCGGTCCCGGCCGCCGCGCTCTGCTGCCTTACCCTGCTGCTCTCAAGCGGCCGGGAGTTCTTCTCTCTCGGCAGCCTCATTCCCATCTCTTTATACAACGGAAAACGGGGCAGACAGCCGAAATACTTCTTCTACGCTTTCTACCCCGTTCATTTATTCTTATTGTGGTGTGTATACCTGCTGTTACGATCGCAGGGGGCTTTAACTCAATAACGCAAATCATTTTCGTTATTGAGTTAAAGCCTCCGGCGGATGCACACTCGCGCGTACGGAAATCAGCCGCTAAAGCGGCACGCGCTCGGCGCAACTCACAAACGAAACGGCAAGCCTTTTCGTTTGTGAATATAATACTCTCTGATCAGCCGGCCAGCAGAGTCTCTACTGCCTCAACGGCTGCGTTTTCATCATTTCCTTCCGCAATGACAGTCACTTCCCTGCCCTTGGGCACTACCATGTTCATCATTCCCATGATGCTCTTCATATTCACGCGGCGTATGCCTTCCTTCAGGTATACGCTGCTGTCAAACTTGCACGCGGTCTGCACCAGTACGGATACGATATCCGCGTCAATACCATCCTTCAATGCCACTGCTACTGTTCTTTCCATAGTTTTTTTTCCCTCCATTTTCTGTCCCCGGTCCTGCCGGGGCTAACCCGTTCCGGCCCCCTCCGGAATGCCTGTGTAATGTTACGTCCTCCGGTTACGATGCTCTTCCGCGATCTCCGACAATTTCCGCAGCCGGTGGTTTACACCGGATTTACCCACATGCGGATCCAGCAGCTCTCCCAACTCTGCCAGTGTTGCCTCCGGATATTCCAGCCTTACTTCTGCCATCTGCCGTAACGGTTCGTTCAGCCTCTGCAGTCCGTAATTCTGCTCCAGATACCGGATGTCTTCCAGCTGCCGCTCCGCTGCATTCAGAGTCTTCTGGATATTTGCCGTGTCGCAGTTCACCCTGCGGTTGGCATCCCCTCTCAGTTCTTTTTCGATCCGGAGGTTTTCCAGCTCCATCATCGCCTGTACCGCGCCGGCCACGTTCAGAAATTCCGCGATCGCTTCGCTCTCTTTGAGATAAACGATCGTGTGTCCTTTGCGCACCGTGCTCCTGGCCATGATGCCAAACTCTTCCAGCACTTCCAGCAGCTGCCGTGCCTGCCTGTCTTCGCTGCAGTAAAACTCCAGATGGTAGCTTTTTTCCGGATCGCTCATCGATCCGATGCAGGCAAAGCACCCTCGCAGATACGCCCTTCTGCAGCAACTGTTTTTTAACAATAAAGGCGAAACTGCACCGCTTTCCATCTCCGAATAATGTACCGACTCCGTTACATACGCAACCTGCGCCGGATCCGAGACCGTAAGCAACCCGGTTCCCCCTTCTTCATCCGAATTAATGCTATATGTTTTTTGCAGCAATGTAAAGACCTTTTTCAAAAGTCTATCGTTTTCACTATGAAACAGTAATTTCCCATTCTGAATTTTGGCAATATTTGCCACATAGGCCGCCATCTCGGCAATCTGGCAATGCCGGGACGCCCCGATCTGCTTATCCAGTTCTGCTTTTACTTCCGAAGAAAATGACATTTTTTACCTCTGTAACCTGATTCCCGGCTTCCCCTTGAGGGGAAGCCGGGAACCATCTAAATCAATGTATCCGAACCAGTCTGCTCTGCTCATTATCGAACAACACTTCTACCCGGCTTTCCTGTACTCCCAGCATTCCTTCCGCCTCCTGCCACAGCGCTTCCGGGTCGCCGTCGAGCAGCAGCAGGCCGTCATCTCCCAGTGCCTGCGATGCTTCCGCCGCATAGCTCTCCCAGCCTTCGTCCGCCGTCCACAGGAAGATCTGCTCGTACTGTCCCAGCAGCGGGATCTTATCGTAGCCGGCGCCATGGTCACGTAAGAATACGATCCGGTCCGTATCAAACTGTGCCAGCTGTTCCTCCAGCAGCAGATAATCCTTCCGTTCCTCTTTCTTCTTCTGCGACAGACCGGCAAACATCCCGCCGGCCCAGAGTAGAAAACACACTGCCAGCAGGATCCGCTTCCACCGCTTCGGCTCGCCTGCAGCATATGCGATCAGCATTCCCAGCAGGATAAAAAAGTACGGCAGTATGATATTGATCTTGTGTCCTTTCATCAAAAACGTGGAAAGCAGTGTATAAAAGACCACCAGTCCTAAGAAATACAGCATCTGCCGGATCTGCGGTCTGCTCTCCGAACTGTGGTAACGATACAGCGCGATCCCGCCCAGCGCTGCGGCCGGAAGCAGCCAGAGCACCGTGCCGAAGACACCCTCCACACCGGCCTTCAGCATTTCACCGAAGATCTCCGCCAGACCGCTGCCCTGCGTGCCTTTCAGCTTGGAAAGCAGTCCCAGCACGGACATCGGGTCCACGGCAATGCCCAGGATCACCGCAAGGATACCGGTGATCATATAGGAACGTATCAGCTCCTTTTCTGCCCCCGAGCTTTGCTCGGGGGAGCCTGCGCCGGTCTTCGGGAATTCTTCGAATTCCTTATCGCACCCGCTACGCGGGTTTGGAACTTTGAGGCGCTTCAAGGATTTGCCGGTCGGCAAATCTTCCTTATGTCCCTTTGCCCGGATAATGGTATACACCGCCAGACACACCGCCCAGATGCCCGTGGTGTACTGGGAAATATAGCCCAGCACATATACCGGGACCATCCAGCGGATATAGCGTTTCGCATCCGTCACACCGTTCCGGTCCAGCTTCTTAAGCATCTGCAGGTGCAAAAGAAGCAGCGCTTCCTGTGTCACGACTGTCAGCGCATAGGGCCTTATGTTCGTATATACCCCAACTGCCGCCGCGGAAAATGCATACAGAAAGAGGATCAGCCAGCGGGTGCCTCTTTTTTCCACAAAGAAAGCTGCGATACCATCCAGCAAAAACAGACTGGCCACCAGACAGATCATATTCAGTATAAACCCGCTCCATTTGCCTGCCGAGATCACGGGGGCTATGGAGGATATCAGATGCAGCAGCAGATAATACAGGAAGGAATTGGCATCATCCCCCATACCGTTTAAGTAGATATCGCCCAGACGGAAGGATTCGCCTTCCGTGATCGCAAGATAGTCCTGCATCTGTTCTCCGGTATAGCTGCCGGTCTCCGACGGGCGTTCCATCTGAAAGAACGCCGCCTGCTTTTTGTTCTTCAGCACATCCGCTGCGGCTTCCGCCAGATTGCCCGGAACCGCTCCCGCGCCGTCTCCGAAGATCTCCGTATCCAGATACGCCCGTATCCGGCCCTTCGAAAACATCCAGCCCTGTTCCGGTTCATTTGCCATACCGTAGGTGATGATCTCATCTCCGCTGCGGTAGGTATCCTGACACATAAAAAAAATGGTCGGCAAAAGGCAGACCAATAAAACCGGCCAGAACAGCCACTGCGGCCAATTAGAGTTTTTCGTCTCTGTGAGTGATCGTGATTCCATAATTCCCCTGTTTATGCAGGTTTGCATATAACTCGTTCGCCAGCGTCACGCTCCGGTGCTTACCTCCGGTACAGCCCACGGCGATCACCAGCTGATGCTTGCCTTCTTTGATATAGTTCGGGATCAGAAACTGCAGCAGATCCGTCAGTTTCTGCAGGAACTCTCCCGCTTCCGGGAAGCTCATCACATAGTCATGCACCGGGGCATCGTTCCCCGTCTGACGTTTCAGTTCCTCAATATAATAGGGATTGGGCAGAAAACGCACATCAAAGACCAGATCCGCATCCATCGGGATCCCGTACTTAAACCCAAAAGATACCACCCGCACGATCAGGCTGCTGTATTCCTGGTTCTGCTGAAAGATCCGGTCCAGCTCTTCCTTCAGCACTCTGGTCAGCAGGTTGGAAGTATCAAATACATAATCCGCGCGCTTCTTTACATTCTGCAGGATCTCCCGCTCCCTGCGGATCCCCTCTTCCAGGCTTCCTCCGCCGGAAACCGGGTGTACACGCCGGCTTTCCTTATAACGCTTAATCAGCACGGCATCGTCCGCATCCATAAAGATCACTTCAAAAGAGATCCCCTTATCCCGCATTCTCTGCAAAGCCAGCTCGGCTTCGTCAAAATCCTGGTCCGCGCGTACATCCAGGCCCAGAGCTACCTTACTGATCTCTCCGCCGGGACGCACGACCAGATCCACAAAACGATCAAAAAGAGGAAGAGGCAGATTATCGACACAATAAAAGCCCATATCCTCTAACATCTTCATCGTTGTCTGTTTTCCCGCACCGCTCATACCGGTGACGATCACAAAACGCATACGCAGCCTCCGATCGGGGGTACTATAAAGTCAGACGTTTCATTCCCGGGATCCTGCGGATCAGCCAGGTAATGATAAAACAAATCAGATATACGATCAGTGCCCACAGGAATCCTGCAAAAAGCGCCTTCCCGTTCTGGATATCTCCGCCCAGCATCAGACGCAGCTTTTCGATCGGCTCAATACGGTTGCCGATAAAAAATCCGTGCAGCAGATAGATGCCCAGAGAGCAGCCGCCGAAACTGCCGATGCAGCGCTGGCATTTGCTCTTTTCCCGTTTGCTGAAATACGCCTTCGCCGTAATGAACAGGGTCACGCAGTGCAGCATCGTGATCGGACTGTGATAGGAAGGATACATATCATAGTTGCCGGCAGATACGCCGCTCATCGCCTGCATATAAACATAATATACCATCCAGACCAGATCGATGGCAATCAGCAGCGGAGCAAGCTTTTTGCACACATCCTGCTCCAGTCTGTGATGGAAGAAATACCCCATCAGCGGATAGATAAAGATGACTTCCATCAGCCATTCCAGTTTCATATTCGGATTGAGACTGTAGCGTTCCAGCAGGATCTTGGCGTCGATCAGCGGCAGGATCGAAGACAGTACAAATACGGCTGCGATCAGGTACAGGAATACATTGTTGCGCATGTTTTTGACCATGGGCCGCAGGAACGGCAGACAGATCAGAAAGCCCAGATACGCATACAGATACCAGAACTGCGGGATCTGATCCCGGCTGTAAAGGTCGGGGATAAAACGCGTCAGATCAAATGCTTCCCTGCCCGCGATCACTTCATTCATATAATAAGCAAAGGATCCCAAAAGCAAAATGATCGCAACACGGCTGATACGCTTTTTCCAGATCACGAGGATGCTCTCATCCTTATCCAGAAGCAGCGCGCCCGAGATCATCAGGCACAGCCAGAGTGGAAAACGTGAAAATGCCGAGAACAAAAGACACACATAGTAAGGCACTGTCGCCACTTCACACAGGGTATAGGAATTCGCCCCTTCCGAATAGGAAAAGATCATAAAATAAATGGAAAAGATCCATAAAACATCAAAGTATAATTCCCGTTTACGTTTATGTACAGGCTTCTTCATCCGCGCCTGATTCTGTACTGCTTCTTCCTGCTTCATTCTGCTTCTTTCCGATCCGTATTTTTCTTACTCAAATTCCCCGAGCATGATCACTTCCGGTTCCAGCAGATACCCGGAGGTCTGCTGCACCTTGTCGCGAACTTCCCTGATCAGCCGGTAGATCTCATCGGCAGAGGCATTTCCCTTATTCACAATAAAACCTGCATGCTTTTCCGAAACGCATGCATCTCCGATCGCGCAGCCCTTCAGCCCCGCGTCCGAGATCAGTTTTCCTGCAAATGCCCCCTCCGGCCGTTTGAAGGTAGACCCGGCGCTGGCATACTCCAGCGGCTGCTTCTCACGGCGCTGCTCCTTCAAATCGGCAATCTTATCTATAATAGTCTCTTTTTCACCAAATTGCAAGCGCAGGGCTACCGACAGCACCACGCCTTCCTTTTCCTTCAGTACGCTGTGACGGTATCCGAAATGCAGATCCGGATTGGCTACCGTCACGATCCCTTCCCCGAGGAAGAAGATGTCTGCGCTCTCCACCACCTGCACCATTTCGCCGCCGTACGCTCCGGCATTCATCACGATGGCGCCGCCCACGGTTCCGGGGATGCCGGAAGCAAATTCCAGACCGGACAATCCTCGTTCCGCTGCCTGTGCTGCCAGACGCATCAGCTGCACGCCCGCGCCGGCTCTTACACATTCTCCGTCAAAGGCGATCTCTGCCAGATCCCCGGTCAGCTGCAGGATCACGCCGCGGTAGCCAGCATCGGACACCAGCAGGTTGCTGCCGTTGCCGAGCAGAAAATACGGGATGCCGTTTTCTTTCAAAAACGTGGTCACGCCCACCAGCGCTTCCCGGTCCTTTACCGACACAAAAAAATCCGCGGGACCGCCCACGCGAAAGGTTGTGTGCTTTCGCATAGGCTCATCCCTGCGTACATCATCGCTGTAGATCTTTAATTGTTCTTCCATCCTGCGGGTATCCAAAACTCAGCCCAAAACCAGTTTTGCGGCGCCATAGATCCCGGCGTCATTGCCCAGGGTAGCCAGGGCAAACTTCGCATCCCTGCTGCCGCGGAACACATATTTCTTATACTCGTCCACGATATACTCAAACAGTACATCCCCGGCTTTGGATACACCGCCGCCGATAACGAAGATCTCCGGATTAACTACGCATGCCACGGCTGCCAGTCCCTTTCCGAGATACATTCCGAACTCTTTTGCCACTTCCTTTGCCAGTTCATCTCCGGCTTTTACCGCATCAAATACGGTCTTGGCAGAGATCTCGCCGCTGCGCAGTACCGATGCCTTATCATCTTTTGCCAGACGTCTCTTTGCCAGACGCGCGATACCCGTTGCGGATGCATACTGCTCCAGGCAGCCGTGATTACCGCAGCCGCATGTCTCCGGCTCATCCTCCACGATATGGATATGGCCGATCTCGCCGCCGGCACCCGTTGCGCCGGTCAGGATCTTGCCTTCCACAATGATACCGCCGCCCACGCCGGTACCCAGTGTCACTGCTACCAGGTTCTTATAGCCGCGGCCGCCGCCCTGCCACATCTCGCCCAGAGCTGCCACATTGGCATCATTTCCGGCTTCTACGGGGATTCCGCCCAGCAGCACCGCCAGTTCTTCCTTTACCGAAAATACATCCCAGCCCAGATTGGCTGCCTTATAGATCACGCCGTTGGCATCTACCGGTCCCGGTACGCCGATGCCCACGCCGATCACATCATTCTTTTCCATGCCCTGTTCGGCCATCTTTTTTTTGATGGATGCCGCGATATCCGGCAGGATGTTCTTACCGTTCTCATCCTTACGTGTGGGGATCTCCCACTTATCCTTCACATTGCCTTCCGTATCAAAATATCCCATCTTGACGGTCGTGCCGCCCAGGTCCACACCAAAAATCACTTTTCCCATTGTTTTCTCTCCTGTTTTTGATTACTCAACTTTCTTTTCCAGCGAAGCCTGTACGCGCTTGTACAGCTCCTCTGCCGCATTGTAGCCCATCTTCTTCTGTCTGTGGTTAATGGCTGCCGACTCACAGATCAGCGCCGTATTACGGCCCGGACGGATCGGGATGTTGTGGCAGACTACCTTATTGCCCAGGTACTCCACATACTCCTCTTCCATACCGATACGGTCATATTCCTTGTCCTTCGACCACTCGGAAAGCTTGATCACCAGGTTGATCTCCTGGTCTTCCTTAACGGACTGCACACCGAAGAGCATCTTCACGTCTACGATACCGATACCGCGGATCTCGATAAAGTGCTTCGTTACAGCCGGCGCCGTTCCGATCAGTGTTTCCTCGGACACCTTACGGATCTCCACCACATCATCGGTTACCAGACGGTGACCGCGCTTGATCAGCTCCAGCGCTGCCTCACTCTTACCGATGCCGCTCTCACCCGTGATCAGCACGCCTTCACCATATACATCGACCAGCACACCGTGCACAGTGATGCAGGGAGCGAGTTTTGCATTCAGCCAGCGGATAACCTCTGCCATAAAGGTAGATGTCGCCTTCGAAGTGGAAAGCAGGGGCACGCCATACTTGATCGCCGTTTCCTTAAACAGCGGATCCGGCATCAGATCACGGCAGAATACAAATGCCGGCGTCTTATTGCTCAATATTCTTTCGTAGATCGGTTTCTTCTGCTCATCGGAAAG
>JAFWRC010000320.1 GCA_017508825.1 Lachnospiraceae bacterium | reverse complement strand
TTGTGATCACGGTACCGCAGAACAGGGAATGGGAAGTATGCATTGAAGAGTGCTTTCCGGCTGCGAAAAAGGTATTACGGTATGCGATCAAAAAGGATACAAAGTTTGACAGAGACTTGTTACACAAGTTTACAGACAGCCTGCCGGAAGGCTATGAACTGAAAGGAATCGATAAAGATATTTATGATCTGTGCCTTACAGATCCGGTGACGAGAGACTTCGTTTCATCCTTCGAGAGCAAAGAAAAATATCTGGAAATCGGGAGAGGAATGGTTATTATCAAGTCCGGCAGGATTGTTGCCGGTGCGTCCTCGTTTACCAGATACAATGAGGGGATCGAGATAGAGGTTGATACGGTAGAGGAAGAACGCAGGAAGGGGCTGGCAACGATCGCCTGTGCAGCGCTGATCTTACGATGCCTTGAGGAAGGTCTGTATCCGAGCTGGGATGCCCAGAATATGAATTCCGTCCATTTGGCAGAAAAGCTGGGATATGAATTTGACCATGAATACACCGCATATGAGGTGTCAGGAGAGAAAAGGACACATTGATCGAATGGGATCATTATGATATTTATTCCCGACGCACACTATATGGTTGCGGCAGCCGGTTTTGTGGTCATAGGGACCGGAATGGGACCGGTATATCCTTCGATACAGCATATGACCCCTGTGAATTTCGGAAAAAAATATTCGGCGGCTGCAATCGGTCTTCAGATGGCATCAGCGTATGTCGGCAGCACATTTATGCCGATGGTATTCGGTATTTTACAGGAGCATTTGGGAATTGGCATTATGCCTGCGTATCTTCTGATCTTTGCGGTTCTTAATATAGCACTGTTGGAAACCGCATACCGAAGGGTAGATGCGTAACGTTTTTGAACTGAGCAGGTTTTCTTTAATATGCAGCAGGAAAGAAGGGAGGACTTATGAGTCTGCAATTTGTAAAAGCCGGGACTTCCGATGCGCTGACCCTGACCGGCATTTCAAAAAGATCTTTTAACAGTGATGTTTTGATAGGGGGACCGCCGTCCGGTGGGCCTCCGGGATATATGTCCGTACCGTTTCATACGAAGATGGCAAGACAGGGACATCTGTATAAACTGACGGAGGAAGGACTGATCATAGGCGGTGCAATTCTGTTTTTGAAAAACGACATTTTGAATGTCGGAAGGATATTTGTCGCGCCGGAACATTTCCGCAAAGGATATGGGATCTTTATGATGCAGGAAATCGAGAAGATGTTCCCGGAAGCAAAAGAGTTTACCCTTGATACGCCCGTTTGGAATGCCAGGACAAATTCTTTCTATCTTAAGCTTGGCTATAAAGAAATAAAGCGTGATAAAGATTTTGTGTTTTATTCGAAAATTCCATGAGGATCTTTTATGCAACGGAAAAGGTAATGGTCGAAAAGGTGGCATCATCTTATGACATTTCCGACAAAAAATACATTGAAACGATCGTTTTCTATCTTGAGAGGGAGAAAGAATGAGTGAGATGATTATTCGCAGTGCAACGACGGAGGATGCCGCAAGGCTCCTGGAGATATATGCGTATTATGTGGAGAATACCGCTATCTCGTTTGAATGTGAGGTTCCGTCCCTTGAAGAATTTAAGAACCGCATTGCAGCAACTCTGGAAAAATACCCGTATCTTGTCTTGGAAGAGGATGGGATGATCCGGGGGTATGCGTATGCCGGGATCTTTAAGGGGAGAGCCGCTTATGATCATTGCTGCGAGGTGACGATCTATCTGGACCGCGATTCAAAACGGCATGGTTTTGCAAGGGCTTTGTATGAAGAGCTGGAAAAAGCATTGCGAAAGATTGGCATCATCAATCTGTATGCCTGCATTGCGGATCCGGTTTCCGAAGATGAATATCTGACAAAAAACAGTGAACAGTTTCATCAGCATATGGGATATGCCAAGGTGGGAGAGTTCCATAAGTGCGGATATAAGTTTGGGCGTTGGTATAACATGATCTGGATGGAAAAGATGATCGGCGAGCATCGGTGATATCCCATGGGACATGACAAAACTGAACATAAATTGACAGGATTTCTTTTGTGACTCCGTATAGAATAGGATCAAAGAGAAGGAGTGTGACAGATGGAGTGGCTTACCTGCATACGGAAGGCGATTGATTATATGGAAGAACATCTGGAAGACGACATCAGTGCGCAGGATGTTGCCGGACAGATTTATATGTCATCATTCTTTTTTCAGAAGGGCTTTTCGCTGATGACCGGATACGGGCTGGGGGAGTATATCCGAAACCGCAGATTGTACCGGGCGGCACTGGATCTTCAGAAAACAGATGATAAAATAATCGATATTGCATTTCGTTACTGTTATGAAACACCTGAAAGCTTTACAAAAGCGTTTTCACGTTTTCATGGTGTGAGCCCGACCCAGGTGCGGGAAGGCGCGCCGATCAAAGCATTTCTTCCACTGAAAATCGAAATTTCTATTCATGGAGGTAATGAGATGGATTACAAAATTAAAACTATGACCGGCTTTAAGGTGATCGGATTTGCAAGAGTATTTGACGGAGAGACTTCATACATAGAGATACCCGGGTTCTGGGATGAGATCCGCGAAAAGTATGCGGATAACGTATGGAAGGGAAACGCACCGACAAATGCGTATGAAAAAGCAATTGCAGAGAACAATATAGGTGAATACGGTGTTTGCGTAGATGATGTTGGTGACGGCAGGTTCAGCTATATTGTTGCAGGCATTTACAAGGGCGGCGAAGTGCCGGAAGGTATGACGGTTTATGAACTTCCGGATTATGACTGGGCCGTCTTCGATTGTTACGGTCCCTGTCCCAAAGCGCTTCAGGATGTAAATACAAAGATCTTTAAGGAGTGGATGCCGGGAAATCCTGATTTTGAGTTTCCGGGGCGGGTAAACATTGAGTGGTATGGAGACGAAGACCCGGGTGCTTCGGATTATCACAGCGCGATCTGGATCCCTGTAAAGAAGAAGTGATTGGAAGAAAAGAGAATGTCATTTGCGGATTGTTTCAAAGAATTTCAATTCTGTGATGGGAATCTCCGGGCATTGACACGGGATATATAAACAGGGAGGTCAGAAGAATGGATCAAACTATTTTGGATTGGCTTCTGGAAGAGAATAATCCGGAGGTTAGGCTCAGAACCCTTAAGGAATACAAAAAGCTGCCGGAAGACGATGAAAGCATTGTTTTGTGCAAAAAGGAACTGCTTAGCAGTAAAGTTTATGAGCGGGGACTTAAGAAATTAAAGAAAGACAAACCCTGGGACAAGTATGATGCGATCATGGCTTTTGCTGAATGGGGGTTGACACGGGACGATATCGGAAAGGATATCGACAGCGAGGTGTTCAGCCTGATCGAGAGCACAGGATTCAAAATGCTGTGCGGTGAGCCGCTTCTTCTAAGAAATCTTATTAAACTGGGATATCATACGGAAGATATCGTTAAGAAGGAGATTGATTCCGTTCTTAAGCTGATCAAAGAGGACGGCGGCTTTGGATGCATCAGCACCAACAAGAAGATCAATGATCCGAGAAAGCCCCATAAGAGCTGTGCGAGGCTGACTGTGGAATATCTGCTGCTGATAGCAGAGTTGCATTTGCAGGGACAAAGATCGGCGTGCGAAGACGCGCTGGTGCATTATTTTACAAAGCGCAATATCTTCTATCGTACAGACGATATGCAGACACCCATGGTGGATGTGATGCTGGGCACATTCTATCCGCCGGATCCCATTAAGATTGGTGCGCATCAGATCGTTTATGCTCTGCGCGTACTCGGATGTAAGCCGAAATCGAAGGCTATGCAGGCCGGATACAAAGTGCTGGATCAGCACAGGCTGGAAAACGGAAGATACGTGCTGACGGCGTCCAAAAGCGTACCGGCATTCAAGGCCGGGAACGTGGGCGAAGAAAACAAATGGGTCACGCTGTACGCCTGTATGGCGCGGGAGTAAGGAGAATCCGGATAACAATATGGTCTTCTTCAGGAGTTTTCCCGAAAATGATCATACAGGGGGAAAAACGTGAGGATAGAGGATAAGCTGATCAGGATAAGGGATCTCACCGAAGCTGATCTGACCATCATGCTGAAATGGCTGACAGACGACAGGGTATTGGAGTATTATGAAGGACGTGATGTCCGGTTCACAATGGATACGTTGGCAGAACACTTTCTCGAAGAGATCCCCGATGGTTTCAGAGTGATCATCGAATATGAAGATCAGCCTGTGGGATATGGTCAGGCGTATCAGCTGAGCGAAGAAATGTTTGAGGAATACGATTATCCAGATAATGGAAAAGTCGTATATGCCATAGATCAGTTCATTGGAGAGCCGGATTACTGGAATAGAGGAATTGGCTCAGAGTTTCTTCAAATGATGGCGATTTATCTGAAAAACTCCAAAGGGGCTGATGGCATCCTTCTTGATCCGCATCAAAACAATCTCAGGGCGATACGCGCTTATGAGAAAGCAGGTTTCAGGATCCTAAAGTCTCTTCCGGAACATGAGCTCTTTGAAGGGAAAAAGGAAGATTGCTGGCTGATGGAAAGAAAACTTTGAGCGATTCGATGGATATGACCCCGAATGGAAAAATGTGAAAAGCAGTCAATCCAAATGACCCGGGGATATGACTTAAAATGGAAAGAGGCGAAAAGCGGTCAAACAAAATGAGCCGGGGATATGACTTAAAATGGAAAGAGGCGAAAAGCGGTCAAACCAAATGAGCCGGGGATATGACCCAAAATGGAAAACTGCGAAAAGCAGTCAAAACAAATGGTCCGGGGATATGACTCAAGATGGAACAGTGTGAAATGCGGTCAAACCAAATGACGTGGGGATATGACCCCAAATGGAAAGAGGCGAAAAGCGGTCAAACAAAATGAGCCGGGGATATGAC
>JAFWRC010000319.1 GCA_017508825.1 Lachnospiraceae bacterium | reverse complement strand
GACAGCCGCGCCGCAGCCCAGCGAGCCGCCGCAGCCCACCGAGCCGCCGCAGCCGGCGGACTGCCCCTTCACGGACGTCCCGGCGGGGGCCTGGTACTTCGCCGACGTGGTGAACGCCGTGCGCCGCGGGCTCGTCAACGGCATGACGCCGACGACCTACGCGCCGCAGGGGAATCTGACGCTGGCGCAGACCGTGAAGCTCGCCGCCTGCATGCACCAGAAAGCCGCCGAGGGCGCGGTCACGCTGGCCAACGCCGCCGACGGCCTGCCCTGGTATGACAGCTACGTCCGCTACGCGCTCGCCCACGGCATCCTCGACGCCGAGCCCGCCGGGGGCTGGAACGACCCGGTGACGCGCGCGGACTTCGTGCGCATCTTCTACCGCGCCCTGCCGGAGACGGCCTACGCGCCGCTCAACGACGTGCCGGACGGCGCGATCCCCGACGACTCCGCCGACGCCCCGACGCCGCGGGAGGTCTACGCCTTTTACCGCGCGGGCATCCTCACCGGCTACGCCGAGGGGGACGGCAGGGCGGCCCACGCCTTCGGGGCCGACACCAACCTCTCCCGCGCCGAGGTGGCCGCCATCATGAACCGCATGTTCGACGAGACGGCGAGAGTGCGCTTTGCGATGGGCTGAGCCGGGGGAAGGGGAAAAACACCTCATCCGTCAGCTTCGCTGACACCTTCCTCTCAAGGGGAAGGCAAGATAAGGAATTGCAGGAATAAAGATTTGATAGAAAACAGACTACTTGATATCACTCCGGAGATGGTGCCGGAGGAGGCTCGTGATATATTACAAAAACTGAATCAAGCCGGATACGAGGCTTTTATCGTGGGTGGATGCGTACGGGACTGTCTGCTGGGCAAGACGCCTGCAGACTGGGATATCACCACCTCGGCGAGACCGGAGCAGGTAAAGGCGGTCTTTTCGCATACCGTGGATACCGGCCTGCAGCATGGCACGGTGACGGTGATGCAGAAGACGAACGGCAAACTTACCGGTTATGAGGTAACGACGTATCGGATCGACGGAGAATATGAGGATGCCAGACACCCGAAGGAAGTGATCTTTACGGCGGAACTGGCGGAAGACCTGAAGCGCCGTGATTTTACGATCAATGCGATGGCGTACCATCCGGAGACGGGGCTGCAGGATCTTTTCCACGGCAGGGAAGACCTGGAAGCCGGCGTGATCCGCTGTGTGGGTGAGGCAAAAGAACGCTTTACCGAAGATGCGCTGCGTATGATGCGGGCGATCCGTTTTGCGGCACAGCTGGATGCGCAGATCGAGCCGGCAACCTGGGAGGCGATCAAAGCACTGGCGCCGAATATTGAAAAGGTGAGCGCGGAGCGGATCCGTGTAGAGATGGAAAAACTGCTGGTGAGCGATCATCCGGATCGTTTCCGCCTGTTTTATGAGAGCGGTCTGACGAAGTTTTTCCTGCCGGAATGGGATGCCACGATGATAACGGCACAGGAAAATCCGCACCATTGCTATAATGTAGGGGAGCATATCCTGCATGCGCTGATGAGTACGGATCTGGAAGGAATGAAACAGGAGAATCTGCCGGGCGGATTTGAGAGAAACCGGCGCATTCTGCGGCTGACGATGCTCTTTCACGATATTGCCAAGCCCCTGATGAAGACCATGGATGAGGATGGGATCTGTCACTTCCATGGGCATCCGGAAAAGGGCGCGGAGATGACGGAAGAGATCCTGAAACGTCTCAAATATGATAATGATACCGTGCATATGGTAAGCGGACTGGTGCGTACCCATGAGGGGCGTTTTGATGCGACCAGACGCCTGTTGCGCAGGGCGATCAACCGCTACGGAGAGGAACAGTTTCCGCTGTATTTTTATGTACAGGAAGCGGATACGCTGGCGCAGAGTGATTTTCTGCGCGGGGAAAAGCTGGAGCGGATCGCGCAGTTACGGGAGCTTTACAAGGAGATCCGTGCTCGGAACGAAGCGGTTTCCCTGAAGGATCTGGCGGTCAAAGGCGCAGATCTGATCAAAGCCGGGGTACAGCCCGGGCCGCAGATGGGTGAACTGCTGCATCAGATGCTGGAGGATGTGCTGGAAGAACCGGAGCACAACAATAAGGAATATCTGTTGGAGAAGTATGTGGATCAAAAATAACAAACACAAAAGATCCGGCAGGAAGGTCATGACAGCCGCCTGCCTTTTGTGCATGTGCTGTTCTTTGTCTGCATGTGTGCCGAAAAAGCCTGCGCAACAGCCGCCGCAGACCGGTTTTGTGCCGGCGCTTCCGGGCAACTATGATTCCATCGATACCGCTGTTCTGGTCAAAAAAGATACCACCAATATGAAACTGACCTTCCTGAACCTGGAACTCGGGAAGTATTATACGCTGAATTATGACGGCGCTACGACGTATAAGGACCGTTACGACCAGGCGCAGTCCCTGGCACAGGTAGCAGAAGGATCGGTCGTGGATGTGACGTTTATGCGGGAGCAGAAACGTTTAAACAGCCTGCAGGCAGCAGCAGAAGGTTTTTCCTTTGACCAGGTGACCAATCTGGTGATGGATGCCGGAGGCAGGCATGTGGAGCTGCAGAATGAGAGCTATACGATCAGTGACGATGCCGTCGTCTTTACGCAGGACGGTATGGGCGAGCTGATGGACGTGAATCCGGCGGACACGCTGACGATCGCCGGGGTGGGGCACACGATCTACAGTGTGCGGATTGAAAAAGGGCACGGATATCTGCGGCTGGAGAATGCTTCCTATTTTGAGGGGGGATGGATCCAGATCGGAGACCGGAATGTGCATCAGATCACGAAAGATATGCTGCTGGCCGTACCGGAAGGAAGTTATACCGTAACGGTATCCAATAAAGGTTCCGCCGGGAGTGAAGCCGTGACGATCGCCAGGAACCAGGAGGTCAGTCTGGATGCTTCGGGCTGGATCACGGAGCCGATGTTCGGAAAGGTGGTATTTACCCTTTCTCCGGATAACGCCAAGGTGTATATTGACGGGGATGTAGTCGATGCATCCAGACCGCTGGAATTGAGTTACGGATTGCACCAGATGGTGGCAGTTGCAGAGAATTATGAGACGGTAAGCCGTTATATACGGGTAGCAGAGGAAAAAGCAAATCTGAATATAACTTTGGAATATAAAGAGGCAGCTTCTGAAAATTCTGCTTCGGAGAATGAAGTGCCTACGCTTCTTCCGGAGGAACCTGCGACCATAGTGCCGACGCTTCTGGACGAAGAAGGGGCATTTACGGTCAGCGGAAATAACCTTCCTGCTGAGGGGGTTACCGGTATACCGACGCCTGTGGTCACTGCACCGACGGTACCGACACCGCAGACGGAACTGCCGTCATCTACTCCGACCCCGACCGTAACCCCGACGCCTACACCTACGGTCCATCCGAATGTGGCGCAGCCGTCCTCGGTATCGGCAAATGATGTGGTATCGGCAGACGGTTACCGCGTTTACGTAGATGCGCCTGCAGGGGTAGAAGTATACAAAGACGGAGCCTATATCGGGATCTCGCCGATCAGCTTTGCAAAGAAGCAGGGGATCTATACGATCACGCTCCGGCGGGACGGATATCAGACCAGAAGTTATACGGTAGAGATCGACGGGGAAAAGAGCAATGTAAATTATTCCTTCTCGGAACTCGTGGAGATTAAGTAAAAATGGATTGACAAGGTCCGGGAAATAGCTTATAAATATTCTTGCGGCCCTAAATATGGGGGCTGCAGTTAAAATAACAGGAGGAGATATAACAATGAACAAGACAGAACTGATCGCAGCGATCGCTGATAAGGCAGGCCTGACAAAGAAGGATGCAGAGGAAGTGGTAAACGCATTTACCGACACCGTAACCAAGGCTCTGAAGAAGGGTGACAAGGTTCAGCTGGTTGGCTTCGGTACTTTTGAAGTAACCAAGAGAGGCGCTCGTACAGGCCGTAACCCGCAGACCGGTGAGACAATGAAGATCGCAGCTACCAAGGCTCCGAAGTTCAAGCCGGGCAAGGCATTCAAGGATGCTCTGAACTAATCTGTTTTTATTGATAGATGGGTTCTTTACGGGGTGTGCCGGACGGTGCACCCCGTTTTGTTCGCTAATAGGAAATTGCTTTGCAATTTCCTATAGCAAAAAGCTATTTTTAATATAGGTATAACTGTTATGAAAGAAGCTGTTTTAGGAGGGGATCATGAGACTGGATAAGTTTTTAAAGGTATCGCGTCTGATCAAAAGACGTACCGTGGCAAATGAGGCATGTGATGCCGGACGTGTGCAGATCAACGGCCGTGTGGCCAAGGCATCCGTAGACGTAAAAGTAGGGGATGAGATCGCCATTGCTTTCGGCAATAAGGAGACAAAGGTACGTGTATTGTCTCTGCAGGAAAGTGTGCGTAAGGAAGACGCCGAGAATATGTTTGAGTATATATAAAAATATGCAAAACAGCCGGTTATTTGCGGAGCAAATTTGACGCCCGTCCCTTGACAGATGCGGTTGGGCGTTTTATGATAAATGTACGAATTATGTAAACAAAATGTAAGAAATCAGGTTGGGGCAAAGTCTATGGCGCAGAAAGTAGCGGCCTTTCGAAGACCGAAGAAAAAAGGGCATTTGGGAGTAGTACTGGTACTGATCACTTTGGTGGTCTTTGTCGGTCTGTTCGGTTATAACAGCCTGATGCTGCGCAAACAGGAGCAGCAGCTGGATGCGGAGATCGCATCTATGAATGACAAGCTGGTGTATGAGCAGGACCGGACGCAGGAACTGGAGCAGTTTGAGACCTATACCCACACCAAGAAATATGCGGAAGAAGTGGCAAAGGAAAAGCTGGGATATGTATATGAGGGCGAGATCGTCTTTCAGAAAGACGAGTAAGCTTTGAATGGATCAGAGCAGAGATAAACTGGAACAACGGATCAAAGATTTTATCGAAACACATGGTATGATCGCGCCGGAGGATACGATACTGATGGGAGTATCGGGAGGAGCGGATTCCGTGTGTCTTTTTTTGCTGTTAAGCAGGCTGTATCGGGATACCGGGGTGAACCTTGCTGTGATGCATATCAATCACCATCTGCGGGAGGATGCAGCGGAGGATGCGGCCTTTGTGCAGGAGCTCTGCGACCGTATGGGAGTGCACTGTGAGCAGGCGGATGTGGATGTGGAAGGGTATCTGCGGGACCATAAGGTGTCTTCGACCGAGGAAGCGGCAAGGATCCTGCGGTATGAGGCATTCCGGGAGTATCTGGCGGAACTGCCCGGAGATGCGGAAAAAAAGAAACTGGCAGTGGCGCATACTCTGAATGATAATGCCGAGACGGTGTTGCATCATCTGTTCCGGGGCAGCGGTCTCAAAGGTCTGGGCGGCATCCAGCCGAAACGCGGAGCGCTGATCCGGCCGATGCTCTGTATGAGCCGCGACGAGGTAGAAGGATACCTGACGGCAGCAGGTCAGTCCTGGCGTACGGACAGTACGAACGAAGGGGATGATTATGCCAGAAACCGGATCCGCCACCATATCCTGCCGTTGGCGGAAAGGGAAGTGAATGCCCAGGCGGCGGAGCATATCCATATGGCCGCTCAGCAGCTCTGCGCGGCGGAGGATTTCATCTGTACGAGCCTGCAGGCGGCTTATGACAGTGTTGTAAAGGAACAGGAAGACGGGGTAAGCATCCGGCGGGAAGCGTTTCTTCAGCTGCATCCGTATCTGCGGGAGCGACTGGCGCTCCGGTGTATGCAGGAAGTGAGCGGATGCGCAAAAGATATCACGGCGCGGCATGTCGGTATCTTTCTCGGGCTTTTTACCCTTCCATGCGGTAAAATGCTGGATCTTCCGCATGGGCTCTTTGCCCACAGAATGCGGGATGCGGTTGAACTTTTGCGGAAAAACTGATAAAATTTAATCTTCGGAGGGTTATGGCTATGGCAGATACAATTAAAGTTTTGATCAGTGAAGAACAGGTAAAGGAACGCATCAAAGAACTGGGGGCCCAGATCAGCAAAGAATATGAAGGCAAAAGCCTGCATCTGATCTGCATACTTAAGGGAAGTATCTTTTTTACCTGCGAACTGGCGCGTTACATCACCGTTCCGGTAACGATTGATTTCATTACGGTATCCAGTTACGGAAACGGCAAAACTTCCACAGGAAAAGTAAGTATCATCCGTGATCTGACGGAAGGGATCCAGGCCAGGGATGTGCTGGTGATCGAGGATATTGTCGATACGGGACGTACACTGTCCTATCTGATGGAGATGCTTAAGGAGCGCAAACCTGCGTCCATCAAGCTCTGTACCCTGCTGGACAAGCCGAACCGCCGTACACATCCGGTGGATGTGGAATACGTGGGCTTTGAAGTGCCGGATGAGTTCATTGTGGGCTGGGGACTGGATTATGCCCAGAATTACAGAAATCTTCCCTACATCGGCATACTTGGCGATGAGGAATGATATATAAAGATGCGCACGGATTTTGTAAGAAAATATGCCGCTTTCAGCGGCCAAAATCCGGCGCAGCAAACGACAAAACGAAAAGAGTTTTGTCGTTTACTATAAATATTTAAAGGAGACGAACGTTGAAAAAGCAGAATCAGAGCTTTGTCTTTCTGGTGATCGTCCTGCTGCTGGCAGCGGCGATCTGGGTGAGTTTTTCCACCAGACAGACAAGCAACTACACAAAAGAAGCATTTGAAGAAGCTGTCGCGAATGGTGATGTTGTAAGCATTACGATCGCGCAGAACAAGGAGGTGCCCACAGGTACCATTCAGGTGTCGCTGGGTAACGGGGCGGTCCGGCAGTTCCACGCAACGGATGTACGCGAGGTCGAATCTTTTGCCAAAGAACATAACATTGCGGTCAAAGTCAATGATGTACCGGCAGATAACTGGTTTCTGATCTATGTACTGCCATCTCTACTGGTATTGATCATTTTCGTATTTTTCTTCAGCTCTATGATGAGCAATCAGGGCGGCGGCGGCAACAGCCGTATGATGAATTTCGGTAAGAGCCGGGCCCAGCTGATCCGGGAATGTAAGACGACTTTTGCGGATGTGGCTGGACTGCAGGAAGAAAAAGACGATCTGGATGAGATCGTGGATTTCCTGAAAAAACCGGAAAAGTACACAGAGGTAGGTGCCCGTATCCCGAAGGGTGTTCTGCTGGAGGGGCGTCCGGGTACCGGTAAAACATTGCTTGCCAAGGCGATCGCCGGAGAGGCAAAAGTACCGTTCTTCTCCATTTCCGGTTCCGATTTCGTGGAAATGTTTGTCGGCGTAGGCGCTTCCCGTGTACGTGACCTGTTCAGCGAAGCAAAGAAGAATTCGCCGTGTATCATCTTTATCGACGAGATCGATGCCGTGGCAAGACGCCGCGGTACCGGTATGGGCGGCGGACACGATGAGCGTGAGCAGACCTTAAACCAGCTGCTGGTAGAGATGGATGGTTTTGGCGTGAACGAAGGCATTATCGTACTGGCAGCGACCAACCGTGTGGATATCCTGGATCCTGCGATCCTGCGTCCGGGACGTTTTGACCGTAAGATCACGGTCAGTGCTCCGGATGTACAGGGACGTGAGGACATCCTGAAAGTACATTCCAAGAACAAGCCGCTGGGATCCGATGTAGACCTCAAAGAAGTGGCAAGAAGCACTTCTGGATTTACCGGAGCGGATCTGGAGAACCTGCTGAACGAGGCAGCGATCAAAGCAGCCAAGGACGAGAGAAAGTTCCTGAATGCAGAGGATATCAAGAAGTCCTTTATCAAAGTAGGCATCGGTACCGAAAAGCGCAGCCATATCATCTCAGACCGCGATAAGAAGATCACAGCTTATCACGAATCCGGTCACGCGATCCTGATGCATCTGCTGCCCCTTACGGGTTCGGTATACACCGTATCCATCATCCCGACCGGGGAGGGCGCTGCAGGCTATATGATGCCGGTGCCGGACAATGATGATATGCACCAGACCAAAGAGCAGATCCGTCAGCGCCTTATGGTGACCCTGGGTGGCCGTGTGGCGGAAGAACTGATCTTTGACGATGTAACAACAGGGGCTTCTTCCGACATCAAGAAGGCGACGCAGAACGCACGCAGTATGGTAACACGTTTCGGTATGTCTTCCCTGGGCCTGATCTGCTACGAGAACGATGAGGATGAAGTGTTCATCGGCCGGGATCTGGCACACGCAAAGACCACCAGCGAGGCGAAGGCAGCCGAGATCGATGCCGAGGTAAAACGTATCATTGATGAGTGCCACGACGAAGCCAAGAGTCTTCTGGAGCAGAATATGGATGTCCTGCACCGTTGTGCAAAACTGCTGATCGAAAAGGAACGCATCAGCCGTGATGAGTTCGAAGCGCTGTTTAAGCAGCCTGCAGCCGGTATTTTATAAGGCATTCCGGGGTATTTGAAAAAATGCACAAAGAAATGGTATACTCTTTGTAAAATTTGTTTATTTTGAGAATAGACATATTATGGGGGTCTGCTATAATGCATATTGTAACCCCCAATACATTTATAGTTTTTTGCTATAACCCCATAAGAAAGAAATACCTTCTCTGAAAATGACAGTTTACACTGTCATTTTTACTTTATACGGATATTTCCGGGCAGAGGCTGGTCTGGTCTCTGCCTTTTTGTTTGTCAAATTCCGGTTTGTCGAGCTCACGGACACTCGCTTCGCTCGTGCCGTGAGCTCGGGGGTGGTGTAGAGAGAGCCCGGCGCAGTTAAATTGATCGAAGCATCAGTGGTCATCCCAACAGTTTGGAG
>JAFWRC010000318.1 GCA_017508825.1 Lachnospiraceae bacterium | reverse complement strand
TTTGGGCGGTTCCATATCAATATTGACACTCTTCTCGCTCATCGCCGTAGCCAGAAGACCACTGGTCACATTGATGAACTCACAGACGGAATCGTAGGCATCGTCATAGACCTCATCCATCTCCTGCTTAGAGAACGCAGATGCTACCTGCAGGAAAGCGCCGTTCTCTTCTTTTTCGGCGATCGCGATACAGATCTCGTCATCCCCGCCCAGCTTCTGGCACGCCAGATGCGTATACGGGAGTTCCGTCATCTTTCTCGCCTTTTCGATATAAAAGTCGCGGCTGACAAAACGGGTGATATTACGCGTCACCAGCCCGGCGATATCCAAAACATACGGCTTGGAGGAATATACAAACATCGGAAGCAGCTCATCTAAGTCGTCCTTCTTTAAGATTTCCATCTCATCCGGCGTAAAACCGATCTTCTTGCGGAAATCCTCCAGATACTCCTCGAGCTTTTCCTTGGTGATATCGGTCATATCCATCAGGAGCTGTACAAACTGCATGTACGCATTGCCCTGTTTCTTTAAGAGCCCACCGACCTGCTCATCCGTCAGCAGTCCCTGCTCTACGGCGATATCACCGAAACGACGGTCCTGCGTCTTTTGCAGCTGGTTGATCTTCTCTACCTGTTCCTCGGTCAGGATCCCGTCCATAACCGCGATGGTCCCCAGTTTTACGCGTACCGACATCTGCTCTTTGATCAGTTGGCTGTAGTCAAATTCATTGATAACTTCCTGTTCCTGCAGATACATTCCGAATAATTGACAAAACATAAAATACCTCCAACCCCTGTATTATTTTCCCCATTCCAATTATGCATTGCATGTTCTGTATAATTAGATTATATGGCATCCGTAAAATAAGTCAAGACAGTGGATATTTACAGATTTCTCTCCCTGCGGATGTCCAGACGCTCCTTGGCAAGCGTGATCGCCGCATTGACCATAACGCCCACTACCGCCAGCACCAGGATCGTAAGGATATCGCCAGCACCGACCGTTGCCAGTTTCAGCAGATCACGCAGCGGCGGGATCACCAGGACGCCCAGCTGCAATGCGATACCGATCACGGTGATCACGTTCAGCGCCTTATTGTTCCAGGACTCCTTCGTAGCAAATGCCAGGCTTCCCTTGGTCTTGCAGACATACGCCATCAGCATCTCGTTGATCGCAAGTGTGCTGAAGCAGTAGGTACGGCACATCCGGAGCAGTTCCTCATTGCCCTTTAAGCTGCCCAGGATATCCCCCAGCCCGAACTGACTGATCACCGGGAGCAGGAAGGCCAGCAGGGTCACCGCACCGCTGATCACACCCTGGATCACGATGTTTAAGTAATCACCGCGGTTTAAGATACCGGCTTTGACATCACGGGGCTTTTCGTTCATTACCGCATCCGAGCCCACATCCATGCCCAGCGCCAGGGACGGCGCGGTATCGGTCAGCAGGTTCACCCAGAGGATCTGGATGGTGGAAAGCGGTGAAGACAATCCGGCAAAGATCGCGGATGCCATCAGTACCACTTCACCGAAGTTGGAACGCAGCAGGTATACCACGGATTTTTTGATGTTATTGAACAGGTTACGGCCTTCCATCACGGCATTCTTGATGGTGATGAAGTTATCATCCACCAGGATCACCTCAGCAGCGTCCTTTGCCACCTCGGTACCGCCGATACCCATAGCCACACCGATATTGGCTGCCTTTAAGGACGGAGCATCGTTTACACCGTCACCGGTCATAGAGCAGATCTTGCCGTGCGACTGGAATGCCTGCACGATCTGTACCTTGTTCTCCGGGGATACCCGGGCAAATACACGGTAATTCAGTACATTCTTGCGGAACTCTTCCGGATCCATCGCATCGATCTCGGCACCGGAGATGCTCTGGGAGATATCCGTTGCAATGTCCAGTTCCTTTGCGATCGCAAAAGCCGTGATCTTGTGGTCACCGGTGATCATCGCCACATCGATGCCGGCATGATGACACTCATCCACCGTTTCCTTTACGCCCTCCTTCGGCGGGTCGATCTCGGCAGCCAGGCCGACAAAGATCATATCCTCTTCCTGCGGCTTCTCATCCCCTTCCCGGTAAGCCAGTGCCAGCACACGCAGTGCCTCGGAGCTCATCTTCTCTGCCGACTTGGTCGCCAGCAGCACGTCTTCATTGGTAATATCACGCACACCGTTATCATCCAGAATCCGGTTGCATCGTACGATCACGGAATCGATAGCACCCTTGGTAAAGGATACATTCTTTGTCGTTCCGTCCGCATCCACCTTGCTCAGCGTGGTCATCATCTTACGGTCCGAGTCAAAGGGTATCTCGTCAAAACGCCTGATCTTGCCCATGATCGCATCGTAGCCCAGCTTATGATCCTTGGCATACTTCACAAAAGCCGTCTCCGTCGGATCACCGATCTCCTCGCCGGTCTCTTCGGAATACTTCGCATCATTACATGCCAGAAAACCGGTCAGCAGCTGTCCGAATACCGGATCTTTCTTGTCGACTTCTTCCTCCGGCTTTTCCTCACCCAGCAAAAACCAGCGGACTACCGTCATCTTGTTCTGGGTCAGTGTACCGGTCTTGTCGGAGCAGATGACATTTACCGCTCCCAGCGTCTCGACTGCGTGGATCTGCTTTACGATCGCATTGCGCTTGCTCATCTTCTGGATGCCCGCGGAAAGCACCAGGGTAACCACCGTAGCCAGACCTTCCGGAATAACCGCTACTGCAAACGCGATCGAGATCATCAGAGTTTCTACGAGTTCTGTCTTATAAACAATGAGCTGGCAGACAAACATCAGAATGCAGAGCACGACACCTGCGATCCCCAGCACCATGGAGATGCTGTTTAAGTTCTTCTGCAGCGGAGTTTCCTCCTTGGTGATCTTGTTGAGCATACTGGAGATCTTACCGATCTCGGTATCGTCACCGATCTTTTCCACCACACCTTCGCCACGTCCGTACTCCACCAGCGTGGACATATATGCCTTATCCTTGCGGTCAGCAAGGGGTGTCTTTTCATCACTCTTTTCACGGTGATCCTTTTCCACGGCAACGCTCTCACCGGTCAGGGCCGATTCATTGACCTTCAACGAACTGGTTCCCGTCAGATGCAGATCCGCCGGTACCACGCGTCCGGCTTCCAGGATAACATAGTCCCCCACTACCAGGTCGGCTGCCGGGATCTCTTTTTCCGTACCGTCACGGATGACCACGGCCGTCGATGCATTGATCTGCTTAAGTGCCTCCACAGATTTTTCCGCGGATACCTCCTGCACGGTACCGATGATGACGTTGGCCAGCACCACCACAATTATGATGACACCGTCCACCAGTTCCCCGGTCGCAATGGAGATGCCCGCCGCCACGATCAATAATATCAGCAGCGGCGATGCAAACTGTCCCAGCACGATGGCCAGCATACTTTTCTTCTTTCCCTGGGTGAGCACGTTCCTTCCGTTTTTCGCCCGCTCCAGGGCTTCCTGCGTTGTCAAACCTTTGGTCTGCTCTTGATTTTCCACCTTTTTCTCTCCCTTTAATGTCGCTTCAAAAATCTATGATCCGCTATTGTCGCAGAGCACTTTGTTTTGCCCGTGACAAACAATAATAATACCTTTTCCCATTGCCCGTTGTCAATTCCTTCCGGTTGACATTTTTGCTCCTCTTACGGGACAGCCTGCGAAAGGCCTATACGCAATATAGGAAATGATTTCCGTTATTACGTATAATAATACCGGGGAGAACTCTCCCCGGTATCATCCCTTACACATCCTGTATTATAAACCAATTCAGTTTCTTATCACATACTCGCCTTAAAGATCGCGAGCATCGCTTCTTCATTTAATACTTTGGCGGAGCCCTTCTCACCGCCCACACCGATCGCGCACTTCTTCGCCATCAGCGCCAGCTCTTCCTCCGTCGGCTTCACGCCCAGTTCCCGCAGGTTCGTCGGCATATGAATGGTCCGGTAAAACTCTTCCATCGCCTCGATGCCGCACAGCGCGATCTCTTCATCACTGCCGACCTCTTCCACATCCATCACGTTGATGGCAAACTTCTTAAAGCGCGGGAGACAGTCTTTGTATACGTAGCGCGCCCAGCTGCCCCAGATGGCTGCCAGTCCGGCGCCGTGCGCCACATCGTACAGTCCGCCCAGCTCGTGCTCGAGCTTGTGGGTCATCCAGTCGCCGCCGTCGTTTCCGCAGCCGGTCAGGCCGTTGTGCGCCAGACTGCCGGCCCACATCACCTCGGCGCGCGCATCATAATCCATCGGATTTTCATTCAGGATCAGTGCATTCTTCTTCACCGTCCGCAGCAGGCCTTCCGCCAGCGCATCGGTGATCTCCATATTGCCGCCGTTTGTGAAATACCGCTCCATGGTGTGCATCATGATATCCGTGCAGCCGCAGGCCGTCTGGTAATCCGGCAGCGTCATCGTCAGTTCCGGGTTCATGATCGCAAATTTCGGTCTTGCATAATCGCTGCTGTAGCCGCGCTTCACCAGCCCCTCTTCCTTCGTGATCACGGAGGAATCGCTCATCTCGCTGCCCGTAGCCGCGATCGTTAAGATCACGCCCAGCGGCAGGCATCCGGTCGCCTTGCGCTTGTAATCGTAGAAATCCCATACATCGCCTTCGTTGGCTACACCGTAACCGATTGCCTTTGCCGAATCGATGGCGCTGCCGCCGCCTACCCCAAGGAGAAAATCCACGCCTTCTTTTTTGCAGAGCTCGATCCCTTCATATACAAGCCCCAGATGCGGATTGGGTACCGCGCCGCCCAGTGTCACATACGGGATCCCTGCTTCCTCGAGCTTGTCCGTCACACGCTTAAGCAGCCCGGAGCGTACCACGCTGCCGCCGCCGTAGTGGACCAGGACCTTCTTTCCGCCGAATTCCTTTACCAGATCCGCCACCTCGTTCTCGGTGCCCTTACCGAAGACCACTTTGGTCGGTGTATAATAGTTAAAACCGAACATGATATTTTCCTCCTGTTTTTTGAGGTAATTATGCGTCCGAATGCCGTATCCCTCTACTTAAATTCTGTTTTTTCCCATATCACTTCTTGTTTTGTCAAAACAGGAAGAACCGCCCTGTTCTTCCCGTCACATATTATTGCTCAAAACTGAAACGGTCAAAGCTGAACTCCGCCTCTGCATCTTCCGAGCAGAACTCAAAGTACACCGCATGTTTGCCGATCACACCGGCCAGCATCTCTGCCGTCATCTCGGTTTTGCTGCCGTCAAAATCCAGTGTTGCCACCACTCTGCCGTGGTAGGAATCCAGGCGTACCTTGACACATACCTTCTTCGCCTCTTCCAGAACGACCGTCACACCCTTTGGCGCATTGTTGCCGAACTGCAGATAACGGAAGCCTACGGTCGTGCCGTCGGTAATACCGACCACCGGCGTGGAGATCTCGTCGGTCTGCTCATAGCCGGGACGTACGTAGGCACGCTTCTTGCTGCCGTAGATATGGCAGGCATATCCGGCCGAGATCCAGCAGTAAGCATCCAGTCCGTTGATATGCGCTCCCTGCGAAGTCATCTCCACCGGCTTTGCGGATACCGGCTCGCCGTCCAGATACTTGATATCTCCGATAAACAGCCGTCCGTCGGTCCCCATCGCCACATCGATCGGTTCGATCATCGCCTGTCTGGAATATTCGTTCACACCTGTCTGACGGTGATAAAATACATACCATTTACCATTCACTTCCATAATGGAACCGTGGTTATTGCCCCACTGATAGGTCATCTTGCCGCGGCCGTCGGCGTCCTTTAAGATCTCGCCGCCGTTAAAGGAAAAGTCGCCGCCCTCGATAAACGGCCCAAACGGTGTATCGCTGAAGCGATAGGACAAAAAGCCGTTATTGTCGGTATACACCCCAAGCTCCGGGATCGGTTTTTCATAACGTCTTGAGAAGATATAGACATATTTGCCCAAGACTTTTCTGGGACTGGACGCTTCAAAGAACGCATCGATCAAAGAGATGTGCCCGTCATCCACCGGGTTCCACGGGCAGGTGGAATGTCCCATAGGATTGGATACCAGCGTCCCTTCCTTGATGGTCGCCATATCGTCTTCCATCTCCGCGATGTAGCACGGCGCCGCGCAGCCGCCCCAGTATGCATACACACGGTTGTCATCGTCTACCAGCACGCCCGGATCGAATCCCAGTTTCGTCTCCACCGGATTTTCAAACGGTCCCCAGGGCGTCTTGGAACTGGCCACCACGACCAGGCTGCCCTTGCGTTCCGCCGCATACATATAATAAGTACCGTTCCGTTTCACCACGTCCGGCGCATACAGGACCGAATCATAATGCGTCTCATAAGCCACACCGTGATACGTCCAGTCCGTCAGGTCTTCCACCGGCGCAGACCATACAACATAGTTTCTTCCGCAGTACTGCTCTCTTTCAATATCATGTGAACCGTACACATACACGCGCTTCTTTCCCTCGTGTTCAAAAACTCTCGGCTCACCGTCGGGCACATGCTCCCACAGCGGCATATACGGATTGGCGCCTTTGATATAACTCTTCACTTTTTTACCCCCTGTTTTTTAATAATATTTTATAGCAGGTTTCTTTCATACATTTGAAAGTAACATAAGATGCGGCCTTTTTCAAGCCGCATCCCGTAATCACTCATTTCACGATCGTGATATCACTGCCGAACCATTTTTCCGAGATCGCCGCCAGCGTCCCGTCCGCATTCATCTCATTGATCGTATCCTGGATCTTATCACGCAGCGCATTGTCGCCTTTCCGGAAACCGATCGCCAGTTCCTCCCTGGAAAAAACGGTGGGAAGGATTGAAAAACGTTCATTGCTCTTGGAACTGTAGTAATAGGTACTGATCGTGTCGATGAAAGCCACATCGATCACTCCATTCTCCAGATCCTCCATCAGCTCCTTGTTGTCTCCGTATCCGACAAGCGTGATCTCCGGCATAAGCGTGGAACTCCGGATCTCATCCTCCGTTGTTGACCCCAGCTGTACCCCCACTTTTTTCCCCTTTATATCATGTACATCGTTCATATCGCTGTCACTCATAACCACGAAGACCAGCTCACTCCTCAGATAGGACCGCGACAGGCACATCGACGATGCGCGCTCCGGCGATACGGACATGCCGTTCCAGATACAGTCGATATTGCCGCTGTTCAGTTCTTCTTCCTTTTTATCCCATTCGATCGGCTGCGTCACCAGACGGATCCCGAGCCGGCTGCACACTTCCTGCGCCAGGTCGATATCAAAGCCTACGATCTGCCCCGACTCGTCCCGGTAGCCCATGGGCGGGTAGTTCTCATCCAGCCCGAGAACGAGCTGCCCGGCATCCATCACTTTTTTCAGTGACTGGTCACCGCTGTCTTTCTCATCCCCCGAACACCCCGCAGCACAAAGTACCAGGATACACATCAACAGAACTGCAATAATACTTTTACTGATTTTACCGTTTATCCGTTTTCTCATAGGCATGCCCCCGTCAGATCTTTGATCACTTCTCCCGCCACGATCAGCCCGGCAACCGAAGGTACAAAAGCGGTGCTGCCCGGGATGGCTCTGCGGCGGCTGCCTGTCTGCGCTGCCTCCGGAGCGCTGCCCGCTTCCGTGCCGCCATCCGCCGCGCCTCCGGCCGGCCGGATCGGCTCTTCCTCCGAATAGACGACCTTCAGTTCCTTCACACCTCTCTTTTTCAGTTCCCGCCGCATCACCCTGGCCAGCGGGTCGATGTTGGTCTTGTAGATATCCGTTACGCGAAATCTTGTGGGATCGAGTTTATTTCCCGCTCCCATGGCGCTGATGATCGGAACGCCGGCCTTCTGACACTGCAGCACCAGTTCGATCTTTGCCGTGACCGTATCGATGGCGTCAACCACATAATCGTACTGCCCGAAGGGAAAGTCCGAAGCATTTTCCGGCAGGAAGAAACAGTTATGGATGTTCACCTCCGCTTCGGGATTGATCTCCTGAATGCGTTCTTTCATAACCTCCGTCTTGTATCTTCCGATGGTTTTCTCCGTCGCAATGATCTGCCGGTTGATATTGCTTAAGCAGACTTTGTCATCGTCGATCAGATCAAAAGTCCCTACCCCGCTTCGCGCCAGTGCCTCACACACATAGCCTCCGACGCCGCCGATCCCGAAGATGGCGACATGGCATTCCGAAAGCTTCTCCAGGGCCGTTCTTCCCAATAATAATTCCGTTCTTGAAAAACGCTCCGACATATTTTCCCGCTTGTCCTTTCTCTCCAATGTAACGGTTCCGAACCTTGCGTTTCTTCCGCTTACGGCAGATCCGATATGCTATTGCCCAAACGTGCCGTAGGCTGCAACTGCCTCATCGATCGTCATAGTGCCGGTTGCAACGCTGTACACCGCCTGCCGCATCTGCTTGACCGCATCATCACTGATCCCGATCTCTTCCGGTGAAAGGATCCGGGATTCCGGAACTGCCTCAAAGGCCGCATACATATTGTTGAAGGACAGGTCTTTGGTCGGCGGCATCAGCCCTTTTTTCTGCGCCATCTGGTTCAGTTCCTCCGATGTGACGAGAAACCGCATAAACTCATTGGCCACGTCAAGATTCTTGCTGTCTTTGTTGACCGAAAACTGCAGATTCGGCATATCCAGGAAGTTTGCGCCTTCGTCCGATACCGGGATCGGAACAAAGGAGTAGGTAAAAGGCGATGCGATAAAAGCTTCCGAACGGCTCTCGCGTTTCTCCGTTCCGGAAACGGTATCTCCGGAGCCGGTCATCATCGGCACATCCCCTTCAAAAAAGCGAAGGATCACGGCGTCATAGTTGTTTTCGATCTCCGCGCATGCCGTAAGATCAGCACAGCCATCACCGGTAAACTGCACGACTTTCTCCAGAGCTGGCCGCATATATGCACCAGCCGACGGATCCATGGCATTGAGTTTTTGGACCGCCTCCGCATCCTCCGCCACCGTACCGCAGAAGTACGGATAGATCATCAATGTATAAAGCGATGTGGTCTCCTCATTCGTAAAGCCCATCATCGGACTTTCATACCCCTTTACACGAAAGGCAGCACATACGTCCACCAGTTCCTGATAGGTCGTAGGAACGCTCAGACCTTCCTTTTCAAACAGGCTGTTGTTCACCAGCATTCCGTAAGTGTTTGCAAAAACCGGGACCATGGGCAGCGTCCCGTCCTCCGTTTTCAGAATGATGTTGCTGCGGATGCAGTCCAGATCAAGCCCCAGCGCCGGGTCCGCCAGATTCTCGGCGTGATCAATGGATGCCCGGTATTGCTCCCGGCCGTACATCCAGGAATAGTTGACATAGATGTCCGGGGCATCGCTTCCGTTCAGGATCGTACCGATCATATTGTTATAGTCATCGATCTTCGTGTACATCATTTCCACATTGGGATAATGCTCGTTAAAGCGGTCAAATTCCGCCTCTAACGCCTCGAAGTTGTCATAACCGCCATAGACATTGATGTGACAGCTGACCGAAGTATCCAGCGCCGGCTGAAAACCTTCCACCACCGTCACTTCCGACTGCTCTTTGCCACACCCTGCCAGAGCCGCGGCCATCATTGCTGTCAAAACCAAACCTGCTGCCTTTTTCATACTCCTAACCTTCCTTCCCGTATTCTTCGTATCTCCCGGATGACCAGTTTGACATCGATTGGTTTTGCGATATGTCCGTTCATCCCCGCATTCAGACATTCCGTAACATTTTCGGAGAATGCATCCGCCGTCATGGCAACGATCGGGGTCGAAGCTGCGTCCGGATCTTCCAGGCTCCGGATCGCCCTTGTTGCATCGAGTCCGTTCATCTCCGGCATCTGCACGTCCATAAAGACTAGCGTATACTTGCCTTTCTCCGCCGCGCGGACCTTCTCCACGCAGACCCGTCCGTTTTCGGCGCGGTCGGTGGTGATTCCAAACATCTCCAACATAGCGGAGATGATCTCCCAGTTGATATCATTATCCTCGGCCACCAGGATGTGCAGCCCCTCCAGATCGGAATGATCGTCTTCCGGCTCTCTGGAGCCCGGCTCCCGCCCGATCAGATCGTTGATCTTATCATAGAGCGTAGACCGGAAAAGCGGCTTGCTCACAAAGCCGTCTGCTCCCGCCTCTTTTGCCTGATCTTCGATATCCGACCAGTCATAGGCGGAGATCAGCAGGATCGGTATCCGGGCATCGATCTGGGAACGGATCCGGCGGATCGTTTCGACGCCATCCGTTTCCGGCATTTTCCAGTCCATGATGATCACATCGTAATCCCGCCCGGAAAGATGCCTGTGCTCGATCATACCGATGGCTTCGGCTCCGCTCCGCGCCTGTTCCGCGTGGGCCCCGAGCGACTCAAGGTTATCCGCCGCCGTCTGCAGCATGATCTCATCATCATCCACAACCAGGACGTCCACGGGGTCAAGCCGCATATCCTCCCGCTGCCGGTCGGCGATGGGGATGTCCAGCGCGACAGTGAACGTGGTCCCCTTGCCCGGTTCACTTTCGCAGTCAATCGTTCCGCCCATCAGCTCGACCATCTGCCTGGTAATGGCCAGGCCCAGGCCGGTTCCCTGAATGCTGTTGACACGGCTGTCGATCTGCCGCGAGAACGGCTGATACATCGTCTCCATGTATTCCTTATTCATACCGATCCCGGTATCCGCTACCACATAGACCAGACGCACGCAGTCCGCGGTCTCGCTCGCTTCCTCGCGCAGATCGACACTGACTCGTCCGCCGGGTTCCGTGTACTTGATGGCGTTGGAAAGGATGTTGATACAGATCTGGTTCAGACGCAGCTGGTCGGTATACAGGTATTCCTTTTCCATCCGGTTGATATGGAAACAGAATTCCAGATTTTTCTCCTTGATCATCGGCTGCGAGATATTGACCAGGTTCTCGACCGTTTCCACGATCGAGAAGGTCAGGGGATTCAGCTGCAGTTTTCCGCTTTCCACCTTCGAGATATCCAGGATATCGTTGATCAGCGTCAGCAGATGATTGCTGGCAAGACTGATCTTCCGGAGACTTTCCTTTGTAGAAGCCGCATCCCCGAGATTCTTCTCCGCGATGGCCGTAAGACCGATGATCGCGTTCATAGGTGTCCGGATGTCGTGGGACATGGTGGAAAGGAAATCGGTCTTTGCCTTATTCGCCGTTTCCGCTTCCCTGACCGAAAGCTGCAGGCGCTTGTTCAGGGAAAGCATATAAAACATGTCACAGAGGAACAGGAGCAGCAGCGCTGCGGAAGCCACGCCAAACAACGGCCGTTGTTCTTTATCCCCCTGAAGATCCGCCGCCGGCACGAAGCCCAGCAAGGTCCAGCCATCGATCTCCGTGACCGGGGTAAATGCAAGTATGTACTCCTGCCCGTGCGCATCCAGCATCGAGATTGCCCCCTTCGTGGAAGTGATCCTTTCGAATAACTGTTGGGACGATTTCGGGTCCGTCGGATTGTAGGACTTATAGAACTCAAAAAAACCGGAGTTTTTAAAGCTGTATCCCTTGATGATATAATCCCCGTGCACATCGATCATCGCCAGTTCGGCATTCACAAGTTCGGTCTGGGGGAATACCCATTTCTGTTCCAGTTCCGCAACGGGGATCACTCGCAGAAGCACCGCCGGCCCGGTTGTCCCGCTCTCCGGATCATACAAACTGACCCAATTGCAGAACGCCAGCGACTGCTCACCGTTCATCGGATTGGTGTATGCCCGGGTGACATTGATCGACGCTCCGAGTTCATCGATCCAGTCCGTATCATTCAGCAGATCCACGCGTTGATAGGACACCGCATAATCATCGTCCGTCCCCTGTTTCGGCCGCGTGGAAAGGCCTGTCAGCGTATCCGGCGCGACCAGATGCGCCGAAGTATTTGCCAGTACGTGGGAGACACGGATGTACTCCGCCGCCTCTTCCATCGTCATGTTCCGGGCATTGATATAGTGGGCCCATACGTCGCAGATCCTCTGCTCTCCCTCCAGGTAATTCTCCGTCACCCGCTCCATCGTGACGGTCGTATTCTCAAAGTGCTCGATCTGCTTCCGGTAGGATTCACGGCTCTCAAACCGGGAATAGAGAACAAGAAAGATCAATATGGCAAACATAATGACCCCGTTGACAACAATGATAAAGATCTTTCTCACATTTTGCTTTTCCATAAACGCCTCATCCCGCTCCGCAATTTCCTATCAGCCGCCTTCATAATTATATCACAAATTATAAAACAAAACCAGCCACGGGGACGAGCCACAGGGACGGTTCTCTGGCTCAAAATGAGCCGGAGAACCGTCCCCGTGGCTTCGTGTTTTTGTATCTTCTGTTAATACTCTCTCTTGTAGATCCGTTCACTCTGATCATCGCTGACGATATAGATCATAACGATCCGGCCTTTACTGTCAAATACTACTTTTGCCTCCGTTCCATCGTCCAGATGCCAGACATGGTATAGGGTCCCCGATCCCTCAATACCGTAGTTTCCCAGATCCGCAACAATATCCTCCAGTGAACTTTCCTTATCCAGCGTTTCAAAATACTCTCTTGTATACTGCTTTTCCTGCAGCTGTGCCTGCTCATCCGCCTTGTAGAATTTCTTTCCGAAGCACAGGAAGAAATCCTCTCCGAGGTATTCAATATCATATGTCAGAAACAGACCCCAGCTGCCTTCGGAATAACTCATCTGATAGGCATTCTCCTGCCAATGCGAAAAAACAAAACCATCGTGTTCCTCTGCAGCCTGTGTCGCAGCACAATAATACTTTACCCGGTGCCCCGAGCCGTTGTCGGAGATTTCAAAATAATCCCCGTCATCACTCATCCAGGTTCCCTCAAATAGCGGAAACAATTCTTCATCTTCCCTTCGGGCCTGCTCTCTTTGTTCTCTTGCTCTCTCCGCCGCCGCTCTCTGCTGCTCTTTTTCTTCGTCCGTATAGTATTTGTCCGTTGCGCCACTATAATTTACCCAGCCCAGATCATCGGCCCAGGTCGTCCAGATACAGGCATATTCTTTTGTATTCAGATAGCGGAAACTGAGTTTGTACCAGGAATTTGAAACCTCCAGAGAAGTTATATCCTCCGGATGATCGGAATAAAGTATCACCGTATCGCTCTTCGTATCCACCTTAGCCTCTGCATCATCCGGAGTACTATAATTCAACTGCTCCAGCACAGGTTCACCGCTCACCTTGAACTCGACCCTGTCGTCAAAATAGGCCGTCCTCGAAATATAGAAGAAATCACTGTGCTTAATCTTCTGCATATTATAGGAATAAACCGCAGACGCCTTGCCGACAGCACACTTCCAAATGATAAATATGCCAAGCAGAATGATCAGTGCAATGATCACCGGCTTAACCACTCTTTTCTTTTCCATAGTCCCTCCCTTTACGGTTAAGTTCTATT
>JAFWRC010000317.1 GCA_017508825.1 Lachnospiraceae bacterium | reverse complement strand
ACGGCCCGGATGGCCGGGCAAGGGAGCATCGCGGCACGGATGCCGCGTTGCGACCGGTTGCGGAAGTAATGATTACATTAAGGGCAGCTTTTTAGAAATACTTAAGCCACGTGATCTGCACCCCAAACGGTTGCGATGACCACAGACGCATCGATCCCCCCAGCTGCGCCGGGCGTGACTGCTCGACAAACATGAATTTGTATGTGCAGAAAGATCGATCCCTCAGCTCACCCGTCCCATTTAGAAAGCCCCGGCCATATGACCGGGGCTTGAAATCGCATGGATATTGGGGAGCATCACTCCTTGACTGCACCAACATTCACGCCGGTGACAAAATACTTCTGCAGGAACGGATATGCAATCATAAACGGAAGGATCGCACATACGATACCGGAGTAGTACAGGGTGGACTGGGATACCTTGTACGCCGTCGTCGGGGTATCACCGTCCATGACCATTACACGCAGCATATACTGGAAGTTTACCTGGTCACGATTGGTGATGTAGATCTGTACGGTACTGAAATCGTTCCAAACCGTTACGGCAAACATCAGACCGATGGAAGCCAGCGCTGCTTTTGAAAGCGGAAGCACGATCTTGTAGAAGATCTGCATCGGCGAGCAGCCGTCCAGTCGTGCCGCTTCATACAGTGATGCCGGAATACCCTCGAAGAAGTTCTTCATCAGCACCAGGTTGTAAACATTCATACCGTGCTTTACTACCAGGATCCACATATTGTTGACGAGTCCCAGCTGTCTCATAACGAGGTATTCCGGGATCATACCGCCGGAAAAGATCATCGTTACCATCAGGAAATAGGACAGTGCATTACGTCCCGGCATATCGTACTGGTTCAGTACATAACCACCCAGGGTACAAAGGAGCAGACCCAGAAGGGTACCTACGATGGTAGTGATGAAAGAGTTCAGCAGCGGGCGGAACAATTTCTGTGTCTTCAGGATCGTGGCGTAACCGCCGATCGTCGGCTGTGTCGGCCACAACTTGAACTGATACACACCTACGGCACTGAAAGAGTCTACAAGCACTTTCCAGATCGGTATCAGGATGATCAGTGTCAGGATTGCAAATACCACATAGTTGATCACATCAAACAGCTTGATCTTTGAAGTCTTTCTTTCTCCCACTGTATTGATCTTCATAGTACTGTGCTTTTCCTCTGTTTCGGAGGCCTGTACTTTTTTTGTTTCATTCTCAGCCATTTTTCAAACCTCCTTAAATAATACCGCGTCCGCGGATCTTCTTGGATGCAAAGTTGCTTCCAAGCATCAGAGCACAACCAACCAGTGACTTGAACAGACCAACCGCCGTAGAGAAACCGTAATCCGGCACTGCCGTCATAAAGGTCTTCCGATAGATGTAGGTCGAGATAACATCCGATACATCAAATACACGGTTGTTGTACATAACGAAGACCGGCTCGAAAATGTTGAGTACTTTCGCAACATTCAGGATCAGCACGATGATGATCGTGTTTGCCAGTGCCGGCAGTGTTACATAACGCATCTTCTGCAATCTGGTAGCACCGTCGATCTCGGCAGCTTCGTACAGTTCCGGGCTGATACCGGACAGTGTAGCAAAGAAGGTAACAGTTCCCCAACCGGTCTCTTTCCAGAGGTTGACGATGTAGAACACCGGCCGCCACAGTTTGGATGTGTGCATAAAGTCGATACTTTCTTTGATCCAGCCCCAGCTCTTCAATGTTTCGTTGATCATACCGGAAGAAGAAGTAGACAGGAACAAGGTGAAGATCGCTGCTACTACCGCATAAGACATAAAGTGCGGCAGATAAATGATCGTCTGTACTGCCTTTTTGCAGAACATGCTGGTCATTTCATTCAGGAAGATCGAGATCACAACTGCTGCAAAAGTATTCAGTAACAATTTCACAATAGAAATGATCAATGTATTCTTAAACGCAGTCCAGAACTCCGGAGCCTTAAACATGGTTTCAAAATGTTTCAGCCCCACAAATGTCCATTCCAGACCGCCGCCTCGAACCATTTTGGAACTAAAGAACGAGAAGCGGATACCCAGCATCGGCCAATAGTAAATAATGATTACAAAGACCAAAACCGGGAGAAACATCAGATAAAAACCAATATTGTTTCTGATCCGAAGCCCTAAGGGTTTTTTTCTTATTTGCACGGACGGCTTAGTATTGTCCATAAGAGTATTCCTTTCCTATTATTTTGCATAGCAGCCCGTCCCCTCTTTTCCGAGCTGCCGTCATTCATCTTATCAGTTATTTCTTGGATATTTCGGATTGCTTATCCTTGATTTCTGTCTTTTTGAAAATTCTTGCCCCTACCAGAATTCCGATAGAGGCAAGAGTTACTGCTTTAATTACTGTGCATTCAGTTCATCCAGGATCTGCTGTGCGATATCGCCATACTTCGCCTGATATTCTGCAATTGCTTCTGCGCCGGTCATCTCACCTGCTACAACCTTGTTCATCCAGGTGGTCTTGTCGGTAGCCAGATCTGCCTCATACTGTGTATAGATCTCGCTGCTCGGAGCCTGCGGAGCATCTACGCAGTGAGTGGTAAAGAATGTATTGCCTTCCTCTACCAGCGGATCGTTATCTACGAAGCCGTTTGCCAGCGGAGCGATTACCAGGACGGAATCCAGGTGATTCTTCTTCCACAGGGAGTTCGGATCGTTCGGGTTCGGGAGCAGGTGGAATTCACCTTCTTCATAGCTGTACTCTTTTCTCTTGTCCGGATCGTCCGGGTTGGTCACGAACTCTTCTGCCTTGGTATCCCAGTGAACACCCTTAGCACCGTAGGTCCACAGAGTCTGTACAGTATCGCCGTCCAGCATGGTGTCGAACAGTGCATCGAAGATCGCCTGCTCACGAAGGTCGTTGCCATCACCGTCATCCAGGATAACCCAAACCGGTGCTTCACGGTTGATGTAACCGCCCCAGGTATCCTCGATCTCTTTGATCGGCGGCAGCTGTACCAGTCTGTCATCGCCCAGATCGTTATCTACATCGTTCTTTTCCATGTTGTTGGTCAGTGTGCGCAGCCAGGTACCAGCCCAGTAAGTAAATACACCTTCGGAAGTGCTCTGGTCGTTGGAGAAGAACTTCTCACGAGCGATCTTTGTGGAAGCACCCTCGGTATCCTTATCGATCACGCCGTCCTTATATGCCATTGCCAGTCTGTCCAGTGCGTCGATGGTAGCCTGCTCCTGGAAACCGTCGATCCACTCTGTGGTGCCCGGCTTCTGATAGAAGGAAGGATAAGCGCCCTGCCAGAATTCCGGCATATAGTTGATGAACGGAGCCTCGTCCAGCTTACCGAATCCGGCAGCGATGACACCGGTCTGGCCATCCTTTGTGAAATCCTTCAACAGTGCATAATAGTCATCGAATGTCTTGATATCTTCGATCTTCTTGCCTGCTGCATCCAGCCAAGACTGCTTGATGTAGGTTACGCAGCCGTTACCATAGGTCGGTGCGAAGCCATACTGATGCCCCTGCGCATCACGCATATTCAGGTTTACGCTCGGCAGTGTAACACGTGCCTGAAACTCTGCATTATCATATGCCTTAGCCATATCCCAAAGCAGACCTTCGTTTGCATACTGGCGGAACATACCTGCGCTCATGATCAGAGCATCCGGATAGGAACCGTCGCCCGGAGTACCGGTTGCCAGCATCTGTGCTACGTTGGAAGCATATCCGGAGTGATCCGGCTGATTGATGTGCAGCTTCACATCGTGCCCCAGCTTCGCGCTGACTGCCTCTTCCCACTGCTGAACAAAAGCATCCTGTCCGTTATCTACGTTTGCGGTAAGAGTACCATCAACGGTGATGTACAGATCTTTTACTTCGTAAGCGCCTGTCTCAGTGTTTACTGTACCGGTAGTGGTATCTGCTACTTCGATAACTTCCTTTTCACCAGTCTCGGTATTCACCACTTCCACCGAGGTGCTTGTTCCGCCGGTTTCTCCGCCGGTCTGGGTGCCGCAGGCTGCCAGAGAGCTTACGATCATTACGGAAGAGAGCAACATAGAAACAATCTTCTTTTTCATTTTTTTCCTCCTTATATTTGGATTACTGTTTTTATATTCGTGCTGTGCACTTTCCTTTTTGCTTGTAAGCGCTTTCACTCTTACTCGTTCAATATAACATGTATTTTTTTTCCGTGCAACACTAAAAATACACAATTATTTTGTTGGTTTTTCATATATTTTACTGTATGTAAGTTCTTTCATTCTGCACTTCCGACAATAATTAACCAAATAATTGTGAATTATCCCATATATTGTACATATATCTTGTTAAATTTACCCGATTTTTTCCGGACAAACTATAGACGGGCACCGGACGAATTATTGAAAAAACACTTACAATCCGGCGGCAATTTATGGGGTAAAAAGAAAACAGGGTTCCGCGAACGGAACCCTTGTACTGAAGTATATAACATTTATTCAGATGTTCACAGATCAGGTCAGGATCACATCCGAGATCTTCACGCACCCGATCTCTTCTGTCTCCGCCCCCTGCCACCGGCCGGCCATCCCCACCTT
>JAFWRC010000316.1 GCA_017508825.1 Lachnospiraceae bacterium | reverse complement strand
TTGCCTATATGATCGCGATAAGCGAAAGCACACCCGGACCGATCATGGTGAATATGGCAACTTATGTAGGAAGTGTAAAAGGGGGGATCCCGGGGGCTTTGATAGCCACGACAGCGGTAGTCTTTCCTGCATTTCTTATAATCCTGCTGATCATGGTTCTGCTAAAAAAGGCTTTGCAGAATAAGTATGTGAAAGCGGCACTTGGAGGATTGAAGCCGTGTATTATCGGCATAATCCTGGCGACAGGCATTTTGATGATGATCAGGAATTGCAATATCTCTATAAAAGCAAAACCGGATGTACTAACCGTTGGACTTACTTGTTTTCTTGTAGCGGTTTATTTTGGATCAAGAAAAATAGTTAAAAGGGGAATGTCACCAATAATACTTATCTGTATTTCTGCGCTCGTTGGAGTTGTGGCATACGGAATTGGATAGAAATATAATAACTTCCAGTGTTAAGTGTGGAAAATTGTTTGAAAATCAGAATAGATACTTTATAAGGAAGAATAAAAGATGGATAGAAAAAAAGTAATAATACTTTTGGGAGTATTATTTTTATTGGCACTTAATGGTTTATTTATTTATTCTTATTATGAGTCGATTTTTAATGGGTATGTTACTGGAACACAGGAGGCAGTGGAATCTGAAGAAATTGAAGAGAGCATATTTTCAGATCAAAAGAAGATAGAGGAATTGGATGGGGAAGAGTTAGATCTGCAAATCATGAACGTTCGTGTATCACAGCAAGCCATCGAAGACTTCCCGAGATATCAGACATTTGATATTCCGCTAGTAATTATTGGGGATAAAACAGAAAAGTTTGAAACGATTATTTTACCTAATAACAATGTAGATATTAAAGCATTCGTACGTAGTCAGTTTTCAAGACAAACAGATTATGTAAAGATGCTATATCAGAAAACTGAATATATAGATAAAAATGATATTTATAGTGAATACCGATTTAGGGCAGTTTATGAAACAATCACAGGCAATACTACATGGGCAGAAGCGTACAGGATTATTATTCCGTTATATGCCCGAAAAATAACGGATGGTTATTATTCATATACGGGGGATGATGATGAAAAAAGCATTTTAGCAACTTGCGATTTGGTTGCTAGCGATACACTTCCAATAATATATCATGAATTGAGTAAAACGGATAAAGGATATGAATATAAGTGTTACTATTATCATGATGGGCAGTCTTTACTTTCTATGTCCTATAAGACCGAACTTTCAATGTTTGTAGATGTAGAGAACGGTGTTATCGAGTTTACATCTGTAGATGAACAAGATAATTGAGTAGTGCCAGAACGATAGGTTGCCCCTAGTCAGTGTTATGCAATGGAAGGAGAGTTTATGGGAGCGGTTTTATACTTTGGTATAGTAATATCTTTAGTGGTTTTGGTTATTTATTGGGAAATCCGTATACTGAAAAATGATCCGAGTATATCCGGGAAGATATTGTTTTCTATTATTCCTTTTATATTACTGCTCTTGTTGGCCTCATTATTATATCTTGGAATTGACAGGGAAGTATATCTTCATTCCGAAGAGGCGAATATGGAAACGGGAGCAGACGGGGAGTATTTCAACATAGTATATCGGGATAATAGAAAAAGAGAGGCTTATATATATAACAATAATACAATGGAGTTTAAAGAAAATATTCATCCGTCCAAAGCGCCTATCATATATGGGAATAATCTGAAAGGGTGGAAATATCAAGCTGAAAATCCGGGAGAAACCTGGGCGTCAATGTGGCTATATAGTATAGGGAATGGATACCCTACAGTTGAAAAGATGGTGTTTTATCACCTGATGATTGATTCGTCTTATAACATACAGTATGAGGAGATAGAAGATTTTTTGCCAGCTTTTTTACCGTCTGATGTGTTCGTAGACCATGGAACAGAAAAAGTTATAATTACTAAAGATAATAAAAGTGTTGAGATATCAGATGCGGTAACGTTGAATGATCTGCACGAAATGTTTCAATTTGTATATGGTGACAATTACAGGGATAATCCTCATATATATAATAGAGGTGACTATCATGTAGAAATCTACTATACCAGAGGATTAGCTTATGACTTTTATATAACAGAAGAAGGTGTAATGCATGGGAGATATTTATCGCAGGATTATAATATTGAACTACCTATGTATTGTGTTTTGAATACAGCATGGGGAGGAGATATTATTTTTATTCCTAATGGAACAAGCACCATAAATCTAATACAGCAGAAACTGGATGATTTATTGCAGAATTATTGATTTTCGCAAGAGGGTCGGTCTAGAAAACCATGGGGACGGACCTCGTGGTCTTTTCCCCATGGCTACTCATTTTTCTATGGCATTAATAGTTTGTTTCGTGTACTTCGAAATATGCCTGCGGGTGATTGCAGACAGGACAAACTTCAGGGGCGCTGGTGCCGACTACGATATGTCCGCAGTTGCGGCATTCCCAGACTTTAACTTCACTCTTTTTAAATACTTCCTGCATTTCAATGTTTTTAAGTAGTGCACGGTAACGCTCTTCGTGCGCCTTTTCTATGGCAGCAACTCCGCGGAATTTGGCTGCCAGCTCCGGAAAGCCTTCTTCCTCAGCTGTTTTGGCGAATTCTTCATACATATCCGTCCATTCATAGTTTTCACCGTCTGCGGCATCTGACAGATTTTCTTTGGTATCACCGATACCGTTAAGTTCCTTGAACCAGAGTTTTGCATGTTCCTTCTCATTATCAGCGGTTTTGAGGAACAAAGCAGCGATCTGTTCGTATCCTTCCTTTTTTGCTTTGGAAGCAAAGTATGTATACTTATTTCTGGCCTGTGATTCTCCGGCGAATGCTGCTTCCAGATTCTTTTCGGTCTGTGTGCCTGTGTAAGGGTTGTTTTTTGCCATGGGAAACCTCCTTAAAAAGTAGAATATTGACACTTGTATTATAAATGAAATTCTCATGATTTACCAGCGATATTTATTTGGGGTAAATCGTATGAAACCATGGACAAAGCACATAGAAAAAACCACAAGGTCCGTCCCCGTGGTTTTTAAAATATTATTGACAGACATATAACGCTATGATAGTATGAGTTGCAGTGAAAAAAATTAAGAAAGCGAGGGAATCATAATTATGCGTGTAGAGAGAACAGATATTACAATTGAATATGTTATGAAGACCTCGGTTTGTGCATTTTGATCCGATAAGGATCATTCTATAGTATCATGTCAGGACCGTGGCAGATGTTGCGGTTCTTTTTATTTTGCAGGAAATCTCTCAGGAATTCCCACTAAAGTAAAAAGCTCTCCGGGCGGGATGCGCATTTGCATAAGAGGAAAAATTACCTTTGGCAAGTGCTGTCTACGCTTGACACCGGCGCACAGATGGCGCAAGCGTCGTGATATTCTTATACTCATTAATTCAGAGGTCTTCCAAGAAGTAACAAATGTTTTTAAGATTTCAGGACTTTTCGATCGTTTCAAAGAAATAGATCGAGAATCCTGCCTTTGGCGCTTTTTATATGAGGGTGTCAGAAAAGGAAAAAATGGATGGAAAAACGATCGGAGGAAAAAATGATCACTATTAAAGAATCAACATATGATGATATCAGGAATATACAGAGCCTCTGGGCTGATGAAGATGTTATGAAGTATATCTGGCCGGGCGGATTACATGAAACAGAGGATGCTGTACGGGAATGGCTGGACGGATTTATCAATGCAGGGACGAGTAAAAAACACTATTCAATCTTTGAAAACGGAAAATATTGCGGAGAGACACAATATGCGATAGATGAAGATACGCACAGTGCAGCTTTGGATATCAAACTGTTTAGATCTGCATGGGGACGGGGGATCGCAACCGGGGCGCTGGAATATTCTATTGATCAAGCCTTTAAGAACGGCGCAGAAAAAGTGTGGGTAGATCCGCGTCCGGATAACAGCAGGGCAATAGCTTTATATCGCAGGATGGGTTTTGTTCAGAAAGAAATGCCGGAGCATGTGATAGCGCTGGGAGAAGATCCTACGGTATTCATCTATATGGAACTGGCTAAAGAAAATATCGGAAGGATCTGTGAGGTTCAGAAGAACAGCTATACGACCAGATTTCGGGGTCTCGAACTGCAGGCAAAACTGAAGGGCAGCTTTTATGAGAAGGATCCGGCAGAGCTTCCGGTGGTAGGAGATTATGTGAAGTTTATATATAATCGCCGGGGTGACAGCGTGATACTGTCAGTCTGTGAAAGAAAGAGCTTTTTACAGAGGCCGGATCAGTCCAAAACAGTTGATCCAAAACGGCGCAATAAAAAAGGGAGATCCTAAGGTGCTTGCGATGATGTTTTTTGCACCGGTTACCATGTACATGGGAATCTGGGACAGAGAACCGAAAAGGGCAAAAGAGTGCGAAAAAGCAATTAAAAATCATGTAGAGCAGTTCTTTCAAATGACAAGAAGCACTGGATGAAAGAAAAAGAAAGAGGAAAGAGTGAATAAAGAGGAGCATAAAATGAAAGTATTCATCGTTTATTGTCATCCGTCAGAGGATTCTTTCACTAAGAATATGTGTGATGCGTTTATTAAAGGTATAACAGATTCAGGGAACGAGTATATCATTTCGGATCTTTATAAGATGGGATTTCATGCGGATATGACGGAGGAAGAGTATCTCAGGGATGCCAACTATAGAGACAAACCGGATGTTGCGGCAGATGTACTTGCAGAGCAGGAGAAGATTAATTCCGCGGATGCAATTGCGTTTATCTATCCTGTATTCTGGACAGAAGCACCGGCCAAGCTTGTGGGCTGGTTTGACAGGGTGTGGTCTTATGGATTTGCTTATGGAAACAAAACTATGAAGATGCTTGAAAAGGGGCTGATTCTTTGCTCAGCCGGAAATTCTGCAGACAGGCTGGATAAGTTGGGACTCCTTGGCAGTATGAAAAAGGTTATGTTTGGTGACAGACTTTTTAATCGTGTCAAGCAAACAGAATTTGTGGTTTTTGATTGCACCTCAAGAGAGAACGAAGCCAGAGAGACCAACTGGCATAGTAATCTTAAGAAAGCATATGAAAAGGGTAAAACATTGTTTTCGCCTTCGGAAAAAGTGTTTTCGCTTGAAGACAGATATTTTACTACAGTATCCAATTCTGAAACCGGAGAAGTGTCAGATCAAACCATTTTCAGTTATCATCAGAAGGAAAACGTCATATGGGCGGAGTATTCCGGTGGAAGCATTATTAAGGGCTTCCTTTTGGGAACAATAGATGACAATAACAACCTCCATTTTGATTACAGACATATTAATACAGAAGGCGAATCAAAATCCGGTGAGTGTCATTCTGAGCCGCGTTTTGAAAACGGAAAGCTTAGGTTTTATGAAAAGTGGAAATGGACTAGTGGTTGTGAAGGAACATCGGTGATAGAAGAATTATAGTGGTTAATTCGGAGGGAATGGATAAATGATGAACGTGGTGATTGCTGTCTCAACATGGGAGATCTTTATGGATTTGAATTAAACCCGGTACCGGGGGATGGGTATCAGGATATTATCGGTCAGATCGTAAAAGGCAAAATAGATCGTCCTATGGGAAGTTACCACCCGCGTCATAAAGATCTTTATTATCCGGTAAATTATGGATATGTTGAAGGCGTTATAGGTGGTGATGGCTCGGAACAGGATATATATCTTTTAGGTGAAACCTCTGCGGTCAAGGATTTTACCGGAAAAGTAATTGCTGTTTATCACAGGTACGATGATAATGAAACGAAATGGATCGTAGTTCCCTGTGATGAAGAAGGCAATATACAGAGCAGTATTAAGATGCCCGGTAAAAACGAAATATATGCTCAGATTGCCTTTCAGGAACAGTTTTACAGTGGAGTTTTGGTGGGGTTATGAAAATCTATCTTATTCATTACTATTATCCGGGAACCGATCCTTGCTCTCTACATAGGTTGTGAGTTTCCCGATCATGGATTCGCTTCCGCCTTTTATGCCGTAGGCGTGTATCATATAGGTTCCGGCGGCCGGGCGGTCTGCAGTGTTGATCGTGCAACTCCAGACGTCGCGGGACTGTCTTTTGGCATCATACCAGACGAGGTCATTCTGGCCGTTTTCCGTACTCCAGATGGGGAAACGGACTTTGCTGTAATGATCGTCTGCATTCAGCGTGATCTTCAGGCTGTTGTTTGCTGCCGATACCTCGGTATACAGATAAGGTGAGGGTACCGCAAAAACTTTCCCACGGTTTTCCAGCCACCCGGAGAGGCTGTGAACCGCATCCGCATACGAATCGTGGAATACGCCCTTTGCATGCGCGTTGCCCAGGGTGTTCCAGCGGACATAATTCATCGATGCGGCACGCTCCAGATATGCGCCGGTCTCTTCGCAGAGCTGCGGCAGGGACAGATAAAAGGCTTTGTTGCTTTCATACATTTCATTGACATAGTTCTTGAATGCTTTGCACCGTAACAGTTCGGAAAAAAGCATATCCGTACGGATATAGTACATAGAAGTGCTGTCTTCGGTGAATTCATTTCCTGCGCATGTATCAAAATCCCACAGCGGGCCCATGTGTAGCACATCATTCTCTCCATCCAGATACCAATAGAAACTGGAACTGATACTCTCGCGGTTCAGCATAAACTCGTTGATCAGATAGAAGCCCGCAAAGGAGCGTACATCGATCAGGGTTTCGAGATCGCTGACGGTAATGTTATCAGGCCCGGCAGCATCGGAGCAGAGGAAGCACTCCAGATCATCCAGACGGTCCCGAAACAGTTGCATGGTATTGGCTGCCGTTTCGGAATCTTCGTTCACGCTCTCTTTGAGCACATAATAATCCTGTGTGATCGCATCCTGAAACCAGTGATCTTCATCTGCAAAAAAGATATCATCCCGTTCGAACAGGCCGCCCAGATCATCCTTAAGGTCCACCCGGCCGGATCCGATCTCGTTCTTTTCCGCGATCAGATAGGTCCCGCGGTAGTCACCGTTGATCCACAGATCGACAAAAGCGGCATCCGGGGAACTGATCTGGCCGGATTCCTTTGCAAGGCAAAACGCCAGATAATTGCGCATCAGACTGTCATCGCAGGCATTGGGCAGCAGGATCCATTTCTTTGCGGCCGGCATGCCAAGGACGGATTCTTTCTTATTAAACTTGATCTGATATCCCTTCTTTTCATACAAGAGCCATGAACTGTTACCGCGGCCCTTAAAGCTGGCATCATCCACGGAAACCGTACCATGGATACCACTCGGATCGCTGAGGATCACGGAGGTATGGTCATACTTGACGGATTTATCCAGATGTACCTGCTCTAAAGAGACACCGTCCAGTCCGATACAGAGGGAGGGCAGGTCGGTCTGCAGCACGCTCAATGTGATCTGGACACCGCCGGCATCGGTCAGCAGGACGGAATCGCCATTTGCGGAAAAGGCACCGATAAGCGTGCTGTGATCTGCGGAAAGTACGCCGCCGGATGCGGCGGTGATATTGGCATTGAGATGAACGGTGATATCCGGTATGCTTATCGCGGGCGTTAAGAAAAGATAATAGCGGTCCTCTTCCGCGGCGTAATAACTGTCGATCTGATACCCGTTGGCATCGGTCACATAGCAGGAAAAGCCGGCGGCTCTTGCAGTGATCGACAGCGACAGCACGGTACACAGTACGAATAACAGGATCGGTAAAAACCGGAATGTGATGCTATAGGATAATGATCTTTTCATTTTTCAGCCCTCGGAATGATATTTTTCTATAGTTATTTTCTGCCGGCATATGCACAAGCCCGCTTATTATAACGCCTGTTTCCGCTATCTGCAAGGATTACAGTAGATTAATCCCTGAATACTTGGTATAATGTCTGTGAAAGGGGGTTACAGATCTATGTTTCAGAAGAAGGATTCTCACGAAAGCGATATCATCAAAGCCAACCTGACGACCTTTGTGGAGGCCACAAAGGTGAATGTAGTGACGCTATCTGACGCGATCAATGTGCTGTCGGACAGCGTGGATGCCAATACCAGAGGTAATGAGCAGATCGCCAACAGCGTGACCGGTGTGGCGGAAAAAGCCGGGGAACAGCTGGAACTGGTACGGGATAATCTGGAACTCATCGAGTCCAACGACACGAATATGCAGAATATCGATGCGGCCCTGACGGATATCCGTACCATACTGAATGAAACGGTGGAAGAGAGCAATAACGGGATCAGCCGGATCGAAGAACTGGACCGTGATATGAAAGCGATGTCGGAGGACCTGGGCCGCATCAATGACATCTTATCGGAGTTTAACAGCGAGATCGAGCGCATCAGCGAAGTGGGCGATTTCATCGTAGAGATCAGCGACCAGCTCCGTATGCTCGCTTTTAATGCTTCCATCGAAGCCGCCCGGGCCGGAGATGCGGGACGCGGTTTTTCCGTAGTGGCCAATGAGATGAGTACCATGTCATCCAAGACCAGGGACGGTATGCAGACCATCAACAAGATCCTCGAGGAGATCACCGAATCGAGCCGGAAGGTCAATGACAGCATCGGAAACTGCACGGATACCTACAACCAGAGCAACCAGACATTTACTTCCGTAAGTGATACCTTCCGTTCCATCAGTGACAGTTCGCACGGGATCTACGATAAGTTAAAAGAGATCTCCGGGATGTTTGCACTTATGAGTGATAATTCGGGCAAGTCCCGGATGAAGGCGGAGAACCTGTTTGAAGCGGCAGAAACCATCAGCGAAAAAACGCACGAGATCGCGGCGGTATCGGAAGAGGTAGCCGCGGAATCCGCAAGGATCGGCGGGAATACCGAAAACCTGGACAATATGCTCACCGGCATACGGCATCTTTTGAAGCAGTACAACACTTCCATCGTCCCGACGACCAAAAAGAGCAGCCGGCAGATCAAGATCCTGATGATGAGCATGCTGGATAATGATTTCTGGTACGGTGTCCGGAAGGGCGCCCTGTATGCAGGGAAGGAACTGGAAGACTGTCATGCCGTACTGGAGTATGTTCCGCTGATCCCGAAGGAACAGTCCCTGGACGAGATGGTATGCGACGCCGTTCAATATGCCATCGACCAGCACTTTGACGGGATCGTATTCCCCGGATTTTTAGGCGGTGCCAATAAGTACTTCAAGGCGGCTGCGGCAAAGGGCATCAAGATCATGGCCTATAACTGCGACTGCAATAAGGAGATCCCGAGGATCGCCTGCCTGCGTCCCGACCCGCTGGAGCCGGGCATCCTGGGGGCCAAAGCGGCGGAAAAGAAAGTGGGCGGAAAGGGCAGCGTCCTGATGCTGACCGGTGACCGTTCGGTGGGTGTCAACGTGGAACGCAGCAACGGCTTTAAGAACCAGCTGAAGAATGTAAAGGGAATGAAAGTCTGCGATGAACTGACCGTTCCCGATGATGCGGACGGCGTTTACAAGATCGCAAAGAAGGGACTGGATGCGCATCCGGAAGCGGATATCGTATTCCTGACAAACGGCTTCCCACTCGCTGCGGCAAAAGCCATCCGCGATGCTGGACGCGGCAGGAAGACGTATCTGGTATGCTTTGATCACAATGCGGAGATCTTCGCAGGGATCAAGAGCGGGATCATCTGTGCGGCCATCGGGCAGGATGCCTTCGGACAGGGCCACGATCCCGTCATATGGCTATACAACCATATCGTTGCCGGTGAGAAACTGGAGGAATTCATCCCCTGCAGCCTCTCGGTGGTAGATGCTTCCAATGTGGATAGTCTGGTAGGAGTATAAAAAAATGAACGGTTCAGAACTTTTGTGATCCTGCTGAAGGAAAAACCGGAAAACCACGGGGACGGACCTCGTGGTTTTTTGTAGCAGTTTCGCAACTGCGGTCTGGTAGACAGTATAAAAATCAGTATGATAGAATGGAATAAATTCCGGGAGTTGTTCTCGTAACCATGTTTATTTATTGGGGGGATAATCACATGAAAAAAGAGAATAGTAAAAGCACCCGTTACAGGTTGGCTTCGGCAGCACTTGCTTTTTGCGTGATCACACAAGCTGTCGGATGTGGATCTAAAGAGGGTGTGACGCTTGATGAAGTACAGCAGGATACGGCGATAACACCGGCTTTGTCTGCAAACGATCTTGGCGTTTCCGAAATGAGTGTTGCAGAAAAGATCCGGGATAACGGGCAGCCGATCCTGGATTATGATGAGTTTGTGAATGGTGAATGGAAAAAATCGCAGGAGGGAAATGATCGGAAAATCACAGCGATATATAATGAAACATACTTGGAAATGCAGGACTATATAAATGATCTGATACAGAATACGGATCCGGATAGTTTATCTGAGGATGACGGTTTATATAAAATACTTACGATTTATCATCAGCTTTCCGATATTTCTGATACCACGGAACGTATAGAATCTATGAAAGCATATCTGGGAAAAATAGAAAATGTAAAGACATTGGATGATCTGTATGATCTATATCGTGATGACAGATATGAAATAGTCAATAATATATTGATCTATACGCCTGTCCCTGACGATGGATGTTATATTGATCTTTGCTGGGATCCGAGAAATCTTTGGAGCGGCGATAATTATCCTTCAAAAGAAGGAGACGGCATAATCTTTTATAAAGTTATGGAAGATCTGGGATATACCGAAGAAAGAGCTGAACAGATCGCGAACAATGCAATTGTAATTTCCGATATGATCCTGGAATGTAAAAAGCAGATGGATACAAGCGAAACTTTCCGGCGTCGTGACAGAAAAAGCTTTGAAGAAGCCGGAGTGCGTGTCCCTGTTTTCGATATATTGGGAGATCAATATGCCGATTTTTGCCCGGATGGCTTTGATCCGCGAATCGATATGATCTATGCTTCTGAAGAATACATCACGTTATTAAATACACTGTATCAACCGGAGAATATTGAGATGCTGAAAGATTTTTGTATTGCCGGTGCAGTGCGTTATCTGGGTATGGTGGCGGACAGCGATCGATATATAGAAATATACGGAGATACTGCAGATCAAATTGCGTTAAAAATAGTGAAGTATTATGCGGAAGAGTTGCTTATGCAGGAATATGCAGAACATTACCTGGATACAGCTACCATTCATGATCATAAAGCTGTTACGGAAGAGATAAAACAATCCATGAGATCTATAATAGATGATGCTGCGTGGCTTAGTACCCATGCAAAAGAGCAGGCAAGAAGCAAAGCATTACGAGTTCGGGAATTTTATGGCGGAGATACTGCAGTTAATGATTTTTCGGATTTGATCCTGACGGACAATACTTTTGATAATTATATTTCCCTGTCGGTTAACTGTAGCCGGTTTTATAAGAGCCAGATAACATTGGTGGGTGAAGACAGAAGTATCTTTGATAGTGATGATTATGATATAAATGCCTGGTATTATCCGGGCTATAATGCAATTTTATATAGTGCGCCGTGGTTGAAATTTTATCAGGATGCCGGTAGTTTATCGGAAGAAGAAAAGCTTGGCTTCATAGGATCTGCAATAGCCCATGAATTGGGACACGCATATGATACATTCGGGATTGAATATACGAGTAAGGGCGTATATGATCCATGGTTATCCGAAGAGGAATACGCGGTATATTCAGAAAATGTGCAAAGAATAGAAGAATTCCTCGATGGCAGAGAAACAGAAATCGGCACAACGATAGATGGTGAACAGGTATTGGATGAAACGATAGCAGACCTGTTGTCAGTAGAGTGCTGTCTGCGAATTCTTGCGGAAAAGGAAAATCCGGATTATGATGCTTTTTTCAGGAGCTATGCCTATCGTTATGCGAAGGTATATACGGAAGGTGCGGGTGATATCGTAAATGAAGATACTCATTTGACGGGGAAAAACCGGATCAATCTGATCCTCGGACAGTTTGATGAGTTTTATGCCACTTATGATATTGATGAAAACAGCCCTTATTACATAGAAGAGGACAGCAGATTAAGCGTATTCTGAAAAAACCACAGGAAAACCACGGGGACGGACCTTGTGGTTTTTAAATATTCCGGAATTGCGTCGGAGTGATATCCTCGTAACGTTTGAAGAGTTTGCAGAAATAGCTGCTGGAGCAGAAGCCTGTTTTTTCAGCTATATCCTCAATTGTCATTTTAGTACCGGATAGTAATTCTTTTGCTGCCTGGATACGGCGCTTGGTTATGTATTCCATCGGACGTGTATTTAGAGAACCTCGGAACAACCTGCAGATATGCTGCTTGGACAGGCCGGATACTGCACAGAGATCTTCCATTGTGATCGGAGCGGAATAAGAGCTGTCGATCAGTTTCAGGCATTTTTTTAGTGCCGGGTTTGGACCTGCAGAGTTGTTTAAATGGTGTATGGCCCGGTCCAGTTCGATCATGAATTCATACAGTATTCCGGAGGCTTTCAGGTTGCCGTAGATATTGTCATGCTGAAGAGCAGCGTGCATATTCATAAAAAGCTTATCCAGCTGAGTTGTGCTGTCGAGCACAAAAGCCATGGGAGCATCAAATCCGGCTTCGGAGAGCAGCCGCTCACAGGCATATCCTCCGGGGATGATCCAATGGACATCCCAGACATTCCCGGCCGGATGATATTCATGAGGATACGAAGCCGGCAGAAAAAAGCCCATTCCGGCTTTGATCTCTGTCTTTATCCCGTCATAAAACAGCCATCCTTTTCCTTTTGTACAAAAGAAGATCTGCGGAAATCCAAATTCCGTGCCGCGCCGTACCGGTGGCTGGCAGTCGTGCATCCCCAGGCTGATCAGGTACAGCGGCAGCCTGCTTTCACGGGCTATGATCGGATAATGAGAGATAAACATACGATACTCCTAAATTATAACTAATGTTCATATTGTTATATCATGATAATATCATGTATTGAATGGGGCGTCATCTGTAATATAATCAAAAGCGAAGATTATTTTAAATCCATGATGATGGTATCACATATTCGGATCATACAAAGAGAGGAGCAGGATATGAATATTTCTGAAATTGCTGCAAAAGACTCACAGAAGAGCTTTATGACACTGCACGAGGATCCGCAGAAACTGCATATCGGCACACTGCCGGATCATAATTATTTCATACCGTTCGCGAAGGGGCAGGATGCTTTCGCCCTGCGTGAGGAGTCGGATCGATTTGAACTGCTGAACGGAGAGTGGGACTTTGTTTATTATGAAAGCATTATCGATATGCCGGATGATTTTATTGAATGCGGAAAAGAGAAAATGCCGGTACCTTCCAATTGGCAGCTGCATGGATTTGACAAGCCGCAGTATACCAATGTAAATTATCCGATCCCGTTTGATCCGCCGTATGTTCCGGATGATATACCGGTGGGAGTATATCGCAGAAGTTTTGTTTATCAGCCGGATGGATTGCAAAGGATCCTTTGTTTGGAGGGCGTAGACAGCTGTTTTTATCTGTATATAAACGGCCGATTTGCAGGCTATTCGCAGGTATCTCATCATACATCGGAATTTGATATCACGGCGATGCTCCATGAAGGAGAAAATCAAATCGCCGTAGCTGTATTAAAGTGGTGCGACGGAACCTATCTGGAAGATCAGGATAAGTTCCGCTTGTCCGGTATTTTCCGGGATGTGTATTTGCTGTCGAGACCGGAGAAAAGAATAGAGGAATACCGCATTACTGCCGAGCCGGACAGCGGATTTTCAAACGGTATTTTTAAAATCACAATACAGGGAGCAGGAGCGAGGATCCGTATTTTTGATGGTGACAGCCTGTTGTGTGAGAGCGATGTGGCAGACGGAGCGACCTTTGAACATACCATAGAGGATGTAAAACGCTGGTCGGCCGAGGATCCTTATCTTTACCGGCTGGAAATAGAAACGGACAGTGAGATCATCGGGGAGAAAGTGGGATTTCGTAAAGTATCCATTGAAGATGGTATCCTGAAGCTCAATGGAAAACACATCAAGATCTTTGGCGTCAACCGTCACGACAGCTATCCGGATACCGGGTACTATGCGGATCGATCCCGTATGCGGCAAGACCTGGAGCTTATGAAGCTGCACAATGTCAATTCCGTACGGACATCGCATTATCCGAATGCACCGGAGTTCTATGCGATGTGTGATGAACTGGGGCTCTATGTGATCAATGAAGCCGATATCGAAACGCATGGATGCGAAAATGCATATAACGGTCTGAACTGGAAATGGGAAGACGGATGTGGCGGCATGGCCCTGATCGCAAGAGATCCGCAGTTTAAAGAAGCAATACTGGATCGTGAAAAACTGCTGGTTACGCGTGACGTGAACCGACCCAGCGTTATCTTCTGGTCGCTGGGAAATGAGAGCGGATATGGTGAGAATTTCCGTGAAGCTGCCAAGCTGATCAAAAAGCTGGACAGTACACGCCCAGTACACTATGAGAGTGTTCACAAGCTGGATGATACGCCGGACGATGTTCTGGACGTGGTCTCCCGTATGTATTCTTCTGTTGAAGATATTAAGAAATTCCTTACGCGGGAGGATGAAAAACGCCCGTTCATACTCTGTGAATACTGCCACGCCATGGGGAACGGCCCGGGGGATCTGGAAGATTATCATGAAGTATTTATGAGCAGTGACAGACTGTGCGGCGGCCTTGTGTGGGAGTGGGCCGACCACGCCGTGATCCTTGGCAGGACAGCAGACGGTAAGGTTAAATACGGCTATGGCGGCGACAGGGGTGAACGCCATCATGACAATAATTTCTGTATGGATGCGCTCTGTTATCCGGACAGGAGACCGCATACGGGACTGAAGGAATTAAAACAGGTTTATCGTCCCGTGAGAGTCAGCAAGGGAGAGAAAGACGGGGAATTCGTGATCAACAGCCTTCTGCGTTTTGTCGATGCCGGCAGTAAAATGGACTGTCACTGGGAGATCAGTTATGATGGCGGAGTGGCAGATACAGGCGCTTTTGCGTTTTCAGTCCCGCCCATGGGGAGCACAGAGATCACTATCCCGGAGGCTGCTGGTACATTTGAAGAAGATGCCTATATCCGTTTCTGCTTTACTGCCAAAGACGACAGCGGCGTTTATGCGAAAGGTGCGGAAGTATGCTTTGACCAGCTGAAGATCTATACGGCGCAAAGGAAAGAGAGGACGGTATCATCTGCAGCGCCTGCATATAGTGAAAGCGTATTTGAATACCGTATCAAAGCCGGCAGCACAGAGTATGTTTTCAACCGCCGCAAAGCATGTTTTGACCGTATCATCGTGAACGGAGCGGATAGGATCGCAAAGCCGATGGAATACAATTTCTTCCGTGCTCCGGTAGACAATGATACGATGCGGGGGCAATGGTATGCGGCACATCAGAATGACTACATTGTGAAAGTATACGAAACAAGGATAGCGGAAGAAGGAAACTGCGTTGTGATACGGGTGAAGCAATCCTTCGGATGGAGCATCACACGGCCGTTTGCGAAAATGAATGCCGAATACCGTATCGATGGAAACGGTGGACTGGAGATCTCCTGTAATGCGGAAACCTCAAATAAAGTAGGATTGTTGCCGAGATTCGGGCTGCGATTATTTGTCGCAAAGGAATATGATACCGTTGAATACTATGGTTATGGATCGTATGAGAGTTATATCGACAAACATCAGGCAAGCTATATAGGTAATTTCAGATCGGCTATTGCAGATCTGCATGAGGATTATATCAAACCTCAGGAGAACGGATCACATTACGGATGTACGAGAATGACCGTGCTGGGCGCTAAAGGATCATTGGTATTCAGCAATCCGGATGGTTTTTCCTTCAATGCCTCGGAGTATACACAGGAAGAACTGGCACAAAAGGGTCATAATTTTGAACTTGAAAAGTGTGAGCACAATGTGATCTGTGCAGATTTTGCCATGGCCGGCGTAGGCTCCGGAGCCTGCGGTCCCCAGCTGGCAGAAAAGTACAGGATAAAGCTGCCGGAAATATCCGGTAAGATACGAATAGAGCCGCGTTCGATAGAAACCACGGAGAAGTCATCGGGGCGGAGCAGCTATGATCACAAATCATACAGAGTATAGCCTGATATAAATACAGAGTAACTGCCTGAGAGGGAGGATATGACGTGAGTGATACTATTTTTTCTCAATTGATCTTTAGTGCAAGAAGTAAAAGCGGAGGAGAGGAATATGCGGACATTCAGACTTTTGGATTAAGTGTTGAAACAGATAAGCAGGGATCAGATTCGATATCGGAAACGTTTTTGCTTACGATCAGCGCTGAAGAAGATTTTGAAGGCGTGATCCGTATAGCTATGCCTGTCGGAAAGGGATCTCCGCGTTTCTTTCTTCCGGGATTTATGTACGGGACCAACCGCGGAGAGGCTCCGCTTAAGACCGACAGCCTTACTCCGCGCCTTCGGCTCGAAGGTGAATTCCCTTCAAGTCCGTGGTGGATGGTGAGAGCGGATAGATTATCGCATCCCTGCGCTTTGGCGTATGCGGATGGGCATGTCAGAGGATTGGCTGCAACGCCTTACTTTCTATATGCAGATGACAATGTGACAGAGTGGTACCCGGGAAGATCCGGAGAGTTCCTGCAGTATGCGGGATTTGGCTGCTCGCTTGAAAAGGGAGAGCTCTGGTATACTCTGGGTTATGAAAATGCGCCGTATCTGTTTACGGATTCGCATAAGTATTCGAAAAGAGAAGAGCTTTCAGATAACTGCATCAGGATCAAAAAAGACGGAAAGATCACGATACAGCTTTATTGTTATGATCTTAAGGCTGAAGATGAGAGAAGTATTCACGATGCGCTTATTCCCGTATATGATATGTTCCATGAAGAGCCGCGGAAATGTCTGTCAGTGCTTGATACGATCAGGGATATTTCCACAGCGATAGCAAGTGATGCATGGCTTCCTGACAAACATTGTTATTCAGGTTTTGTGTTCGATAAACCACAAGGATTTGAGTACAGGATACTTCCATCGATCTCATGGACTAACGGACTGGCAGCATCGGTACCTATGCTTATGTCGGCGCATACCCTTGGAGATCATAAGATTCGGGAGCAGGCTCTTGACAGTATTGCACATATCGTATCAACGAGTATCAATCCCGCTAACGGTCTGCCGTATACAGCAGAGAATGACGGAGTATGGAGCAACAAAGGCTGGTGGTATGACAAGCAGCCGGCTCCGGGACATGCGGCATATCTGGTAGGGCAGACAGTTTATCTGCTGTTAAAGGCATACGAATGGGAAAAGAAAACGGGAACGATACATGCCGATTGGCTGGAATATGCGAAAGCTGTGATCGCAGTTACCGAACAGAGCCGTAATACCGACGGAGAATATCCGTATATCTTTTCGGAAAGGTCGGGAGCAGGGCTGGCGTATGATTCTTTTTCCGGAGTATGGTGTATGGCGGCAGCAGCCTTTTATTGCTTTATAACAGGCGGGAGAGAATATTTGGAAGGTCTGCTTAAAAGCGAACAGTGGTATCATAGGGGTTATATCTGTCACGAAGAGTGTTACGGAGGCCCCCTGGATATTGACAAGAATATTGATTCGGAAGGTGTTCTGAGCTATATTAGGGCAGTGCGGTATCTGCATGAGATGACAGGGGAAGATGGTTTACTGGATCATATGCGGGATGCCTTGTATTACGAGTTTACGTTTAAGTTCTGTTATAATTCGCCAATAAAGGTGCCGCCTCTCAGTAAAGTGGGGTGGTCAAGCTGCGGTGGGAGCATAACTTCCGTAACGAATCCGCATATCCATCCCATGTCTTCATCCGTGATCGGAGAGATAAAGTATTATCTCAGCCACAGGAATGATGAGTATGTTGCAAAGCGTCTGAATGATACGATATTGTGGAGCTGTCAGTGTCATAATACATTCGACCGGGAGTTTGATTACGGCAAGAGAGGATGGATGTCGGAGAGATTCTGTCATAGTCAGGGACTGCTTACGGAGCATTATCCTGACGGAAGCGTAGCTTCAACATGGTTTGCGCTTATGCCCTGGGCTTGCGGATCCATTCTTGAGGGACTTAACAGTATGTTATAATTAAGTGAATACGAAAAACCACGAGGTCCGTCCCCGTGGTTTTCAGTGAACACGAAAAACCACGAGGTCCGTCCCCGTGGTTTTTTGGCTCAATCATATATCTCTCCGTTCCAAAATTGAACGTCTATGACGTCACCGCTTAGTGCATCAAAATAAACATGACTGGTCTCATTTACGGTAAAATCATACACCAGCATATCTTTCCTGTTATCGTAGGTTAACAGATAACTGCCATAAAGCCCTTTTTCACTATAATCATACAGGTCGGTTTGATGTGCATTGGCTTTTTCGACCACAACGGGGATCAGATCCTTAACATTGACTACAGCTGATGTATCTATATCAGCAAGCGGAACACCATCTGCTATGCATATGTTAGGATCAGGATTAGTATAGTCGGTGGCATACCATACATCCGTAGTCACCGCGCCGTTTACACACTGCCTGGCACTGAACTTAAGGCTGTTGTCGTGCGACATCCTTATCGATCCGGTAACATATATGTCTTCAGTAAGCATTTTATCAGCTTTTTCCAGATAAGCGATGATCTCCTCCTTTTCACCCTTTTCAAGTTTTCTCCCTTCAAAGAGGTTGTAGGAATATATGATATGATCGCCAACAGAGCCTGCGATATCTTCACGGAATCTCTCTGTTTCAGGGATTACGGTCTTTTCGACCTTTTCGACCGCGCTGTCGATTATGTCTCCGCCGGTACCGGAGCCGCATCCGCCTATAGCCAAAGCACATATGAAGGTAACAGCCGTTATTGATATCATGGATAGTGTCTTTTTTCTCATAATGATCCCCTCTTTATAATGCTATTATATCAGATACGGATGAGCTGCGGATATTTATGAAAAAAAAGAAATTCTTAAAAATCCCATAAATGGGCACAGCCTTATCCGTATTATCTGTATAAGTCAGAATGGAGGCCGGTTTATGAGTGTAAATACCGCAAGAATGTTGAATGGTTTTTTTTCAAGTCCTGCATGGAAGCTGCTGCTGGTCGCAGGGGTGCTGGCACTTGCTGCCTGTTTTATCGTTAAGGGCAGGAAAAAAGTGATCCCTGTCGTTCTCTGCATTATTTCCGTATGTTTATATATCGTTACTGCCGCGATCAGCGGCAGTGCAGATAATCTGCTCGCACATCAGGGAGGAACCGATCCGGAGAAGAGAACTACCGGAACGCCGGTTTTCAGTGAGGATACCATGTTTTCACTTCGAATTTATGAGCCGTGGTTCTATGAATCCCTGCATTTTACTCTGGAAAATAATGGAACGCTGATCGTACAGTATTATGATACGGAGCTGGGAAGGGAACAACTGTCCGATGAAAGGATGGAAGAGATCCGGAAAGTATTCTCACCGGAAAAAGTATATTCGATGGATGTCGGCAGAGAAGATAACATGACGGATGGGATCAGAAGATATATCATTCTTTATGATCACGAAGGAAATGAAATAGAGATCGGCGGATATGAGTTAAAAGGTGGGGACCATTTTAACAGGTACTTTGATAAATTATATGCACTGCTGGAGGATGATTATACGAAGCAGTGGTCTGATAAACTGGACGAATGCATGCGCGATTGTGTAACCTACGGAGAGCGGTACCTGAATTGGGGGCAGGCTGCAGCCGGAAGCCAGCAGGGCGGTGAAGATATAGGTACCCCCGATGCTTTGGGAGCCTCCTCGGCTGATGGTGGCGCTGTTCCCACACCGGATGTTTCATCACTTGACGAAGGTATTGAGTATGCTTATTGGCTGAGGCTTGATAAGGCACCGGGCGACTATTATGAAGCGAATGTTGATGACATCAATTACAAACTGACGGATTACAGTAATTACATAACCGTTTTTATAACGAATAACGGCAGTGAAGATGCTTATATAGGAGGGGAATACCGCCTGCAGAGGCTGACCGGCGGGAAATATACGGATATTCAGGATGGTGTGGATATGATCTACGCGGGAGTCCACGTACAGGACATGCCGCTGATCGTTCTGCACGATAATGCGGACGGCTCCGAGATCACGCTGGCCGATGAAACGGATCAATTTGTTATCAAGCCGGGGCAGACCATAAAAGCAGAATTCCTGACAATGCGTTATGCCATATTTGATTATCCCGAATATGAGGGCGAATACCGTTTCATATATGGAAACATTGTGATCGATTTCAAACTGTATTGCGATACTGCCTGCTGAAAAAACCACGGGGACGGACCTCGTGGTTTTTTTCTCTTATGGCGGAAACCATGGGTCTCGTCTATTGCCCCGAAATCTGTTCCAGAAAATCCTTTGCTTCCTCTGCTCCACCGCAGGCTTTAAAGCTTTCCGATACCCGGACGGCGCACTCTTTATACTGCGTATCATTGAGTACCGTTTTTAGAGCATCAAGGATGTCTGTTTCGGAGATCGATCTTAATCGGACGCCGGCGCCGAGTTCTTCGGTCCTTTTTGCTACGGCATCCTGTTCAGGAGTCTGCGGAAAGAGAACCAAAGGAACTTTGAAAAAAAGTCCTTCGGAAGTTGAATTCATTCCGCAGTGAGTTATAAATGCATCAGCGATGGATAAAACAGCCATCTGATCAACTGACTCATAGATCTGTATGTTCTCCGGAAGGTCATCAAAATGACCGGTATATCCTCCCATGGAAATGATCACCTGATAGTCTGTTGCGGCAAGCGCCTTGATACAGTTGCGGTAAAAATCATTGTTTTTATTGACTGTTCCCATGGAAACATAAACCGTCTTATCCGCTGTTTTTTCAAAAGTCTGCGTGATCGGCCGGATGGACGGACCAATGAAATGATAACGTTCCGAAAAAGTGTCCGCGCATGGCTGGAAGTACTTCGATGTATAGACGATAGTGTTTGTATCGTTGTCATTCTGTACGATGTCAAGCAGACTTTTTACCGGATATCCTTTATCGCGCAGGCGTTTGATCTGTTTATTTATGCGTGGAATTGCCAGAAGCATCTTTACGATATCCAAAGGGCTTTCCTGCATATATTTTGCGGAGTAGCGGTTGAAGGCAAACGTTGTGGTCGAGGATACATAAGGCAATCCGTGTTTCATGGCAGCAAGTTTGCCCCAGAACGCAATGGAATCGGACACGACCAGATCCGGTTTGATCTCTTCGATCATGCGTGTACTCATTTCGTCCAGTGCCAGTGTTGAAGAGACGAGAAGCTCCGTTGCAAAAACCTTGTCTTTTCCGACGCGGTCAGCATTCTCTTTGTCTTCCATTTCAAAATCATATCCGTCACAGCTTATGAAATTTGCGCCTGCCTTCTCGATCTTTTCACGGAATTGCTCAAAGGAGAAATACCAGACCTGATGCCCGGCTTCCGTAAGTGTTTTTACAAGGCCGAGTGTCGGATTGGTATGTCCGTGTGCCGGAACGCAGAACCATGCGATTTTCATGTAATGTCCCTCCTCGAAAGTAGTGTTTCCGTAGAATAGCAGGTTTAGAATTCCAAAAGCAGTTTCAAGTAGTCACCGATCGTTTTTTCCAGCTTCTTTATATCTTTTTTGCTTGCAGATGACAGGTTTGCAGAGGATAGGATTCCTTCGACACCACGGATCAATACCGTAGCAAGCGTTGCGGCATCGGCATCTAAGCAAGGACGAATGCTGCCATTACGGATGCCGGTATCCAGTGCATCTCGTATATAAGGATGGATCCGGCGGAGCGTCTGTTCATGGAGTAATAGCTGCATACTTTCATGCATATGATAGCCCTGCAGTTTATGATAATACCCATCGGAAGTTTTTATCAATTCCTCAAAAAACAGATTGATCCGTTCTGGGAAAGGTTTCTCTTCATCAGCAAAGATACAGCCGATCCGTTCGGTGTATCCTTGCAGATATCGTTCGATGACAGCCTCAAAAATGCTTTCCTTGGAGGAAAAGAAATGATAAAAGCTGCCGGTGGAGACGCCGCTGATTTGCAGGATGTCCCGAACGCCGGTGGCTTCGTATCCGTTTTCGGAAAACAGCTGTGTTGCGGTTTCCAATAATATCTCTTTGGTTTTACTCTCTTTCATACGTTGCTTTCCTATAGTTCGAATTTTTCTTTTGTCAGATCCTGTACGGTGATATAAGGATTTCGGTACAGCTTTCTTTTTGCCGGCAAGCCCATGATCTTAACCAGACCGGTTTTGCTGCCGGATGCATTTAACAGTTCACGGTCGCCTTTGGTGATCTCATAGCCGATGGCTCGTTTCGGACAGGAAGTAACGCACGCCATACAGTTCGCGCAATGGTGTTGAAAGGAGGGTTTGCCGTCCGTGAGTCGGATATTATTGCAGGGACAGACACGGCTGCACAAACCACAGCCGATGCAATCGTCGAATACGGTAAAGGGCTGGTCCGCATACTGTTGGAGCTCGAGATACGGTCCCATGAATTTCCGAAATCTGGCGCGGACCATACGGCCGGCCTTTGGATAAGGACGATCTATTCTTTGTGCGATTTCTTCCGCAATGCGATCGGTCTTCTTTTCCATCAAAGGAACCATCAGCTTCGCGGGCGGGAACGGAGGATAGACGATCACATAGTTTGCTACGCTATTAACAAAGCTTCCGTAATTCAGATTGGCTCCTTTTTTGTGAAGCAGTTTCGCCATACGTTCACATGCGAAACCACAGATGAAGCTCGGATTGGCAACTGCAAAGAAATAAGCATTTCTGTTGATCTTCAGCTTTTTGACAAAGCGGATCACCGGTTCCGGCACGGTCCAATGATAGACCGGATAGACAAAGCCGATCGTATCACAATCCGTTGCCGGAACACTTTCGGGATCGACCTTCATGGAGATTAACTCCGTCTCTCCCATTTTTTCCCCGATCTTCATTGCAGTACGCAGACTGTTTCCGGTTCCGGTGAAATAATAGATCCTACTCTTCATCGCAATGGCTCCTTTCACAAAAAAACTAGAACAATGTTCTATTTCAAAATATCACAACGTAAGAAAATTGTCAACAGGGGCAGAACCAGGGGGACGGACCTCATGGTTTTTCAATCTTGGTTCGAAAAACCATGAGGTCCGTCCCCCTGGTTCCCCCTTGGTTCTGTGGTCTTGACACGAGCGGGATGCCTGTTTATAATGAAGAAAATTTTGGAAGAAGCGAGGTATTCTATGTTAAGCGTGGTGAGATAACCATTGCATGACGAACAGTGTGCGGCGTAATAGCCTTTGACACGGTACGAACAATGCAATAAAGATTTACGGATTGACAGCATTTGCTGCCGGTTTGTTTCTTGCGCTTAATATCATGAAATCGTAACCGCCTCGTTTTTTTGTTGCCCATCAGGGACGATACCCTTTTGAGCTTAATAGAGTTAATGATGCGGACCATGATATCTTTGCGCGGGATGTTATGGTCCGTTTTGCATGGCATCGGAATTACATAAACAAGCATATACCACGGACTGGATGTGTTCGCGGGCATAAAAGAAAGGATGGATAAAAATGAATACTGAAAATAATAACAGAATAGAAAAATATAAGGGATTTTTTAACAAGGAATATCTGATGGGACCCAATAGTCTTCGGCTGCTGGATGAGATGCTGACCAAGTATCCGTTGAAAGAAGGAAAACGGGTCATGGATCTGGGCTGCGGAACGGGTCTGACCAGTATGTTTCTGGCAAAGGAAGCAGGGGTCAGCGTTTTTGCGACAGATCTGTGGATCTCGGCTGCGGAGAATGCCGAACGATTCAAAAAATGGGGCATCGAAGATCAGGTGATCCCCATACATGCGGATGCCAATACACTTCCCTTTGCAGAAGGATACTTTGATGCAATCGTAAGTATTGATGCATATCACTATTTTGGTGCAAAGAAAGGTGTATTTACGGATAAGATACTGCCTTTTCTTAAGCCCGGCGGGGTATTTATAGCTGCGATGCCCGGTGTAAAGGAAGAACTGACGGGTGAAGCAGCAGCTCTTTTGCTGGAATGGATGGAAGGAAATACGAAGGATTATGATACCTTCCATTGCAGGAGATGGTGGCTGGACCTGATCGGGAAAAGCGAAGAATTTGAGGTGGTCATGGATCTTGATCTGGACTGCTATGAGGCAGCGTGGAACGACTGGTTCGCGAGCGGCCACAAATACGGGATAAAGGACAAGACATATATGGACCGGGGAATGGACAGATATCTGTCATTTATCGGATTGGTGATACAAAGGAGAGAAAAATGAATACAGAACAACAGATCGGATTTGATAAAGTAAAGGAAATGTGGATACTGCTGGCAGTAAGCAGTTACGCGAAAGAAAAGATTGCGGAAACCGTGCCTTTTACGGATGAGAAGGAACTGCTTCATCAGCTGAAAGAGACCACGGACGCAAGGGAAATGATCGATAAACTGGGGAATCCGCCGCTGCAGGATGTGACGGAGCTTCGGGAGATCCTGCATGCAGCGGTCCGTGGGGACTGCCTCTCACCCTACCAGCTGGAGAGGGTGGAAAAGGTGCTTGTGGTCGTAGACCGGCTGAAACAGTACCTTGCCAGGGGAAAGCAGTTTGGAAATCCGCTGGCCTATTATGATGAAAATCTGGATGAGCGCGGAGAACTCCGGGAAGAGATCGTCATGCAGATAAGGAACGAAGCAGTGGATGACAGGGCTTCCAAAGTACTGTTTGATTTGCGTACAAAGATAACTGCGATGAAAGAAGCGATGAAACAAAAGGCGGATCAACTGATCCGTAGCAACAAGGATCTGATGGCGGACAGCTATCATACGCTTCGTAACGGAAGAATATGCGTTCCTGTGAAAAAAGAATATCGTTTCAGGATACAGGGCAGCGTGATCGATAAGTCGGCTACCGGAAACACCGTCTTTGTAGAGCCGGTGTCCGTGTCAAAACTTTCTGAAGAACTGCAGCTCTTACAGGTGGATGAGGAAAACGAGGTGTACAGGATCCTGTATACC
>JAFWRC010000315.1 GCA_017508825.1 Lachnospiraceae bacterium | reverse complement strand
CTGTCATTCCACACTCTCCCGGAATCTAAAAACTCCACCGCAAAACCAGTCTACAGATGTAAACTGCAGTTTGTAGTTTACATCTGTAGACCGAATTTGTCAAGACATAAAAATAGCGTTCTGCTTGCAGAACGCTTGCGCCGAGCGCGGTTGCGTCAGCAACATATTCCTTACGCGCAAGTGCGCATCCCCCGGAGGGCTTTTTTGCTATAGGAAATTGCAGAGCAATTTCCAATAAAAAAAAGTGCCTGCCGCGAAGGACAAGGCACCTGTTATTCCTCTTATCACATCTGGTTCACACAGCCCAGGAATACCGGCAGTCCGGTTTCGTTATCGATGATGCCATAGATAAACGGACGATCCAGGATTATTATGGTATCGAACCTGAAAATTTGAACGTTTTAAGATTTGAAGTCTGTCTTCTTTTCTGCTAATATAGAAAAAACATTTTTGCACAAGCGTATGGCACGGTTCCAAGGAGGTTATCGATCACATCATGAATATGACATCTGAGCTTTTTAACCGCATCATCAATACATCCCAGGACTGTGTCTTCTGGAAGGATAGCGACCGGCGTTTTCTGGGCGTGAACCAGGCCTTTCTGGATTATTACGGATTTGATTCCGTGGATGTGCTGCTTGGCAAGACCGATGAGGATATGGGCTGGCATTCCGATCCGGAACCTTTTAAGCGGGATGAGCTCAGGGTTTTGTCCGGTGAGAGTACCTATAAGGTGCAGGGCCGATGCATAATGCGCGGAGAGGAACGCGACATCGTGGCTTCCAAGCGCCCGCTGTATGACAACGGAAAGATCGTCGGGCTGGTAGGCAGTTTTGTGGACATCACAGATGTACTCCGGCGAAAAAACGCCCTGGATGGCAGCCAGGTTGTTTATACCATTTCCGATCTTCGAAAGTATCCCTTTTTTGATAAACTCATCGATGATGTTCCACTGGATGAGATCCTGGATCCGCTGACCGGTATACTTTCCCGCGCTTATTCCGTGAAATTCGTACTGCATCTGATCTCGGAAAATATTCCTTTTACATTTGCGATTTTGGATCTGGATAATTTCAAGATCATCAACGACAGTTTCGGACACAGCGCGGGAGATAAGGTGCTGTGTACGGTAGCAAAAGAACTCGCTGCATATACAGACGATATGGGATTGGTAGGTCGTTTCGGCGGAGATGAGTTGCTGCTCATCGATCTGCGATATACAGCCGATGCGGATAAAAGTTCTTTCTACGAAAGGCTGTATAACGTTTCGCAGGCACTGCGTATTAATGTGGATTTTGAAAACGGATCGGCTTATGTTACCGGTACTATGGGGGCTGCTTCTTTCCCGACGGATGCGCAGGACTTTAACGGACTTTTTTCTCTGATCGATAAGATGCTCTACCTCGGAAAGTGCAGGGGACGCAACTGTTATACGATCTACGAGGAAGAGCTGCACAAAGATATTGAGATCGCCAAGCTGGCGAACTACGGCATGTTTACGGCTATGAGCATACTCCGCAGCCTCACGGAAAACGCGGAAAGCTTCACCGGCAAACTGGATTCGGTAATGGACGTACTCCCCAATATGCTGCAGATACATGATCTGTACTACACGGATGATCATCTCCGTTTAAGAGCCGTAACGGATCCATCGCTGGATGACGATGTTTCCGATATCGCGGCACTGATGAACGGGGATATCTTTGCGGAAAATACCTTAGACAAGGTCAAAGAGCGATCCCCTCTGTTTTACAAGGCACTGAAAGCCAACGGCTTTGAATCCGCAATGGTGGTAAAGATCCGGAAACACGACCAAGTATACGGGTATCTGGTATGTGCCGTGAAGAGGAGCCTGCGTATCTGGCAGGAAAACGAATGCGCCCTGCTCTACTATCTGGCAGGTCTGCTGGCAGAAGATCTATAAAACAACAGCAGGCTTTTGGAGCCTGCTTTTAAAAACTTATTTCTTTTTCTTTAGTGTGATCCCGAATAATACGGCGCAGAATACGGAGATGGAAAAAATAAGGATCGCATTCATGATCACGGATTGCGTATAGACAAAATTCATAAACGTACCGGAGATCAGACCGATCGTTGTCAGTCCGAATGCCAGTGCCACAGATTCCTTCAGTACACTGATCCCCATCGCAAAAGAGATTCCCATTGTCATAGAGAATAAAAAGATGCCGGTTACCGATACGATCATATTGTTATTTCCCAGGATCAGAAACGGGATCGCACACAATGCCGTAAAGATACCCACATTGCGATATTCCCACCGGTCACAGGCATATCCGCCAAAGACCTTTCCGCTTCCCATAAAGATATACAACGCACAGATTTCCCATATCTCATCGCACCATGCCGTCGGTATGGTATAGGCAACAAATCCTCTTATCATCGTCGTTATGAAAACACAGGCAAGGATGAACATTACCGGAACAGACGGATTGACGATATCAAAATCGGGATATTGAAAATCCGGTTTGTAGAAATCCGCATTTCGTAACCGGTCGGAAAAGCAGATCAGAACAAATCCGATCGCTACGGCGATCAGCAGCCAATAAACATTGTCACTGAAGTATTTATACATTTTCCCCAGACACAATCCGAAGGAACCGCCGCCTACAAAGATCGTGCTTGCGAATATTTTTGATCCGGAATCCGAGACGGTATCGATCGCACCCAGTTCGTGCAACAACGCATTACCGATCCCGAGAAATACAATGCCGAGGTTGAAAAGGAACGGATCACTGATGCCGCATAACAGAACCGATATGCCCAGAAAAGCCATACCGATATAGCCGATGTGGATCTTTTTATGCGTTTCATAAAACCGCCCGAGCAGCCCCTGTGGTGCAAATGCCAGAAAATCAAACAAAAGCACCGTGAATATCACCTGAGTCGTGGCAAATTTCGTAGCCAAAATGGCAAAGGATATCAACTCTATGACAAAATGCACAAAGAAATAGAGTATTCCGGTTTTTATATTTTTCCTGTTATACATGCTCATCCGTATTATCCCGTTGTTCATTAACCTGAGGTTTCTTCGTTTTCTTTGCTTTTTTCACTTCTTTTACACAGAAGACAAAAGAAAGGATAAGTACAATGATCAATGCGATCAATAAGACTATAAAACTGGTCATATCGGTATTGCCGCTGGGCCCGGGGGTGGGAGGAGCCGCATCCAATAACATTCCAAACAGATCTGTTTCCATAATAACCTCCTTATTTATGAGTATACTGCTATTAAATAATCTACTATCAAGCTTATGCCGCAGGAAAGAAAATTGGCAATGTACGTATGTATTATGATCCTGCGTTTTGTGAGATGGCCCTTATCCGTAGCATTGTAGAACCATATCTCCGTCAAAGGGATAAAGAATAATTCTAATATACCGAGAATAACGAGCGTATCAAGATCCATTTCATTCGCGATCAGGATCACAATATTGAGAAAGATATTCGTAAAAACATTGATCGCGATAATACTCTTAACGCACTTATATTTCATGACAAAATATACATAAGGCGTTTCAATGAGGAGTGTCAGCCCCAGTGCTATCATGACCGCTATTATTTCATATACCATAACGGATCCTCATTAAAGAAAACTGTTGATAAGAACATATTCCAAAAAAAGCGTCCCACCATAAGACAGGATAGTAGCAACATACGTATGTACTTTTATCCTGCGTTTTGTAAGATCATATATATCCGTAATACGGTAGAACCATGTCTTCGCCAAGGGGATCAGTACGAATATGAATACTACGAGAGTAAGAAACATATAAGAGTTGTCCACATACAGTTCCGTTTCCAAAAAAAGGAACAGATAAAAAAGCACATTGGTAAACGTATTGATAGCAATGATATTCTTCAGACTTCCATATCCCATATAAAAGAACGTATAAAGCGTATCAAGAAGTATCGGTGCGAGCAGCGGAACAAAGACTGTGATGATAACTTTCGCGATATCTCTGGAATCAAACATAACATATCCCTCAAATGATATTTACCTGACGTTATTGTTTCATCCCGGCCGGAACCGACTATATCATGCATTATAGCACGGTCCCTCCGTACTTTTCAATCAATTCACATCTGATTTACACAGCCTAAGAATACCGGCAGACCGGTTTCGTTATCAACGATGCCGTAGATGAACGGACGATCCACTGATCGTACTCTCCGGTGCTTCGGATGTACAGGATACGAAATGAAGAAGAGATTTTTATGGATAAATATTAAATTTGTTCGCCGTCGACGGTTTCCACTTCGGATTCTTCACTACACTGATAGGCTCCGCTGAAAACCACGCGGCCGATCCTGCAGCCCGGTCCGATCTTTACATTTTTGCCGGTCACGGATTCCGCTGTGACATATTCCAGATCGATCTCATCTCCTTCGATGCTTCCGTTTACCGAAAAGACGCCGATATCCCCTTTTCCTAACAACCGCTGAAAGATCGAAGCGATCACCCCTTTTCTCCGGATCCGGATCAAACTGCCGCCGATACTGTTTGCCTGGGAACTCCCGTCAAATATGACTTCCAGTCTTTCCGCATTGATCAGGCCACCGGCTTTTACGCCACCGTGGATCACGACATCCTCCGCAGAGATATCTTCCTTCGTCTCGATCAAGCCGCTTACGTGAATCTCATTTGCCGCAACCGCCGCAGTATGCATACTTCCCGATACCGTTGCTTTTTTGCACCGAACAGCGCCGTCGATCGTTCCACCTCCGGAAACATTCACCTCTTCCGCTTCCAGATTTCCCTTTACCTTCCCGCTGCCGGAGATCTTCATAAGTCCGCTGCAACGCAGATCTCCTTCCACCGTTCCGGAACCCGATATGCCAAAATCCGTACAGGATACATTTCCGGTGATCGTTCCGCTGCCATGGATCTGTATTTCTTCCTGATATTCTCCCCCGGGGAGACTTCCGTTTCCTGCTATGTTCATGATTTCTCCTCCTTCATTATCTCCAGCATTTCATTTGTCAGATCTTTTTTCTCTTCTCCGCTTATGACCGTGATGCGGCGAATATCCGAAATCTTATAGGTATGCTGCCCGTATGCGGTTTCGATCACGATCATTTTGTTGTTTTGCTCTTCCCCCGAAAGCGCAGCTGCCAGTTCATCCAAAAGTGTGTCTTCCTTCGTCGCGAGGATCCGTTCCATACGTTCGCAGATCAGCTCCTCCGGAAAAAACGTCTCCTGCCCGGTCACCGTGGCTTTCCGGATAAACCATTCGTCCGGGATCAGGCCTTTTCGTTTCCACCGATACAGGGAACCATAGGAAATGCCGTAACGAGCAAGAAGCTCCTTTTTGGATATCAGTTGATCCTGTTCCAATGCATGCCCTCCTTCCGTAATCATCATTGTAACATTGTTCCGTAACACTGTTACAGTCTAATTGTAGCGTAACAGTGTTACAATGTCAAGTAAAAAACCTGCCACCGGGAACACTTCATTCCCGTATGGCAGGGTGGATACCGAAATCTATAATTATACTTCCATCCGGTCTTAGATAGAAAAAAGGATCAGATCTGATTGATATCAAATACCAGTTTCTTTCCGTCAAAAACCGTGTAGTTCACATTGACGGTCGAATAGTTATCTTTATTAAACTGCGGACATGAATACCAGGGGCCTTCTCCGAGCGCGTTTATATCGACCTTTTCAAATTCAAACTGCGGAGCATCCGTCTCATCCCACTCATAATCATTCCAAAGTCTCTCTGCTTCTTCATCGGTAAGATAGACGATCCCTCTGAATCTGTACTCGGTAGGACCGATTGAACGCGATCCCCAGTCAAAATATACCTGTTCATATATGGCATGATCGTAGTCCTGTACCGCTGCCATATAATTCTCCATAATCCAGGAATTGTTAAAGAGCGTAGAGACCAGCTCCGGCTGGTTGCTTTTGTTGCTTCCGCAAGCTGTTGCAAACAAACAGCTCGATGCCACTCCCAGGATCAATATCCATTTTTGCAGTCTTTTTTTCATATTCGGATTCTCCTCCGTATTCTCAATGGGTAGGATTACTTCGCCAGCAGATCCGATAACTGTGCAAACTGGGCAAGCGTCAGTGTCTCACCACGTACCAGTTCCGGTAATCCCATCTGTGATAATGCATCGGTCACCATATCTCTGGATAAGCCCAGAGAGGATTCTCCGGTCAGACCGTTTGCCAAGGTCTTGCGGCGTTGGTTAAACGATGCTCGGATCAGCTTGAACATATACGATGCATCGCGTACCTCTACCGGCGGAGTTTCGTACAGCTTCAGGCAGATCACGGCACTCGCTACCTTGGGCCGCGGCATAAAGCATTCCGGCGGTACGGTACATACCAGTTCCGGCTTGGCATAAAACTGCACTGCCAGAGAAAGGGCACCGTAATCCTTGGTTCCCGGTCCTACCTGCATACGCTCTGCGACTTCCTTCTGCACCATAATGGTGATGCTCGCGATGGGAGCCGTACCTTCCAGCAGCGCCATGATGATCGGCGTCGTAATGTAATACGGCAGATTTGCCACTACTTTAAACGGCTTACCTCCGTTCTCTTTGGAGAGCGCATCGATATCCAGTTTCAGGATATCTTCGTTGATGACCGTGACATTGTCATAGTCCTGCAGTGTCTCTTTTAAAATAGGGATCAGGGCGGTATCGATCTCTACCGCGATCACTTTACCGGCACGCTCCGCCAGCGCCTGTGTCAT
>JAFWRC010000314.1 GCA_017508825.1 Lachnospiraceae bacterium | reverse complement strand
TCGAAAAACGGATCATTCCCTGACGTCCCGGGAAACGCATACAGCTGAATGCGTAACTCACCATCAGGATAAACGCCGTAGAGATCGCACAGCTGAATACCGCAATGATCAGCGTATTCAGGAACCATCTGCCGTACTGCAATACGGAATCCGGCTTAAACAATACACGTGCAAAATTGGCAAGCGTCCATTTCTCCGGAAAGAACCGCGTATAACTTATGCCCGGATCGGCACTGAAAGCCGTAACGACCAGCCAGAGGATCGGGATCAGCCAGAACGCTGCCAGAAATGCCAGCAGCACATTCTTAAGGATACTGAGGATCAGCTCTTTTTTCTTCATTCCCATCCTGCGCTCCGATTCACGGTTCACGCTCATCTTACGGTTTGCTGCCGTCTCTTCCCCCACCGGTTTTGCATCGTTCTCGTCAAAGGTAGCGCTAAAAGTCTCCTTCTCAGCATCTTCTTTTTTCTCAGGAATCAATTCGGATACTTCCCGTAAATCATCTGCAGAACTGTTCTTATTCTCATCCATCATATCTGGTAATCCTCCTCTCTGCCGCCTGCCATCAGTTTGGAATAGGATACCAGTGTAAATATCACACAGATGATAAATACGATGATACCGATCACGGAGGCCATCTTATAATTGTAATATTCGTTTGTCAGACGGAACAGCCAGGTTACCAGCAGATCCACTTCCTTTGCGTTGGAATTTGCCAGCATCTGGTCGGTCGTCGTGTACACGTCCTGCGTCAGCAGGTAGATAACGTTAAAGTTATTGATGTTACGTACAAAGTCTGTGATCAATGCCGGTCCCTGTACCACCAGGATATACGGGATCGTGATCTTCCAGAAAATCTGGCTGCGGCTCGCGCCGTCAATACGCGCACTCTCCAGCTGATCCTGCGGGGCATTCATCAATACACCGGTAGCGATCAGCATCTGATACGGGATACCGACCCAGATATTGATCAGTACGATCATAACCTTTGCCCAGCCTTTGCTGGTCAGGAACGGAATGTATTGCATATTGGCACCAAGCAGACCGATGCTCTTAAAGAAATCCGTGATCCCTGCATTTGCAAAAAGCGTGTTTACGATACCGTCATCTCGGAAGAAATTCCGGACCAGGATCAGCGTTACGAACTGCGGAACCGCGATCGCGATAACAAACAGGGAACGCCACATCTTCGGAAATTTCACACCCTTGGAATTGATGATAACCGCCAGTACGATACCACCGATAAAATTGGTAAAGGTGGCAAGTACCGCCCACACCAGTGTCCAGCTTAAGACTTTCCCGAATGCATAACCGAAGGTGATCGTCATACCGCCGGAACTGAACAGCGCTTTAAAGTTTTCAAATCCTACCCAGGTAAACAATGCTGCCGGCGGCATATGATTCTGATCGTAATTGGTAAATGCGATTGCGATCAGTACCAGGATCGGCAGGATGTTCATCAACACGATACCGATCGTCGGAAGTGTCAGAAGTGTGATGTAAAACTTCTTTCCTACCATATCCGCAATGTCTTCCAGGATATTGTTGACATGTTTTCCGATCCAGGCATCTTTTTCCAGCTGATAAGCTGCCTTCATATTATGGATATAGTACATCACAAAAACCACCAGCAGAAAAATGGATATCATGCTGTGGATCAATATCAAAAAGGAATTATCATAATTGTTCGTTGTCTGCTGCATCGTGATCGGATCAAAGGTCTGCTCCATCTTCACGGTTCCCAGTGTTCCGAACTTTGCCAGATACGGAAGGGAGTAGATCGCAAACACGATGAAATACATGATCTGGACCAGCGTGATCAGAATGCCTTTGGCATACTGCTTTCTGGCCATAAATCCGGCGCCCATCACGATCAGCGATGCACGGGTGCCCCAATCGCCCTTGTTTACTGCGGTTCCGAAATCAGCAAAATACTTTCGGAAACCTTCTTTGACCTCTTTCCACAGGTCTCTTTTTACAACTTCTTCTGTCTTTTTTTTCTTCTTCGCCATAATTCACCTCTTCAGTCACCGATCGTAACCATTCATAATTTCCCGTAAAACAGCTGTTTTTGGGGGCTATTCCGGACGGTTACCACAGATTTACGGTGTAAAAAACCCCATACGCCTTCCGTATGTAAAGCATATGGGGTTCCAAAAAACGTTCCGCTTCGCTTAGTTGCCGGCCGGTGCGTTAATACCTTCTACTGCATTATCCAGCAGAGTCTGTACATCAGTTCCATCCGGATTGCCGTTGCCGATGATCTCACCGAGAGATTTTGCCGGATCCCAGAAGTTGCCGCCAATACGCTGCGGTGTAGCATATTCTGCCTGTGCTGCAATGGCTGCGATCGCCGGATCCGCCTTCACGGTATCGGAAGATGCTGCCTTGATATTTGCCGGACCAAGGCCACGGGCTTCAAATCTTGCTACCTGGCTCTCTTCGTTGGTCAGGTACTCTGCCAGCAGCATAGACCAGCCTACGAATGCCGAGTGCGGATTTACACCGATCAGCTTGTAACCTGCAAAGGAGCTCATCTGATATTCTTTGCCGCCTGCGGTAAAGGTCGGGAGCTTCGCTGCGCCGTAATCATCTCCAAGTGCCTCAGAGATGGAGGATGCGCTCCAGGTACCATTAACGATCGCTGCATACTTGCCGTCCTTCATATTTGAAACTGCAGATGCATCGTCCGCTGCCTTTACAAATACACCGGTCTCAACATATCCGATGAGCGCATTAGCGATATCCACGCCCACACCTTCGTTCCAGTTACATTCGTTGGTCGCGCCGTCTGCCGACAGTCTCGCATACAGATCAGTTCCCTGTGCTGAGAAGAAACCGAACAGATACCATGCGTTTGCCAGCTCAAATCCGATCTGCTTGTCTGCAGCACCGGCTACTTCTACCATCTTGTCCAGACTCTTGATATCGTCCTCGCTGAACACGCTCTTGTTGTAGTACAGGAAGTATCCGTTGTCTGCTGTCATCGGATAAGCGTAAACCTTACCGTTTACGGTAGCTGCTGCTACAGAACCTGCTACGTTTTCCTTGGATACATCATAGGTATAAGCTGCAGCCACTTCCTGCAGTGCGCCTGCATTTACCAGATCGTTGATCTGATCATCCGCAAATGCAAATACATCTGCTGCTGCCGTCGGATCGGACAATACATTATCCTTTGCAGTAGACTCGGAGCATGCGCCCAGCTGGATATCAAAAGTCACGTCCGGATACTGTGCCTCGAACTTATCAATCAGTTTCTTGGTCAGATCCTGATCCTCTTCGGATGCCCATACCGTTAACTTAACCGGGCCTGTGGTTGCTGCGATCAGGTTGCCTACTGCAGATTCATCTGCCTTGGCTACCTCTACCACCGGCTCTTCCCCATCCGGAGCAGCCGCTACATCCGCCGGAGTTGCTTCCGGTGTCGGCGCGGGCTGCGTCGGCTGTGTCTGTGTTCCGCAGCCTGCCAGGGATGCGGTCATCATCATTGCAGACATTGCAAGTGCAATCGCTCTCTTTTTCATTTTTTCCTCCTTTTTCATAAGCATTTTTCATAAGCATTTTTGCTGGTTACGACCACGCACTCTGCGCAATCGGTTGCTCATAAGTTGATAGTAGCATTTCAAAATACTATTGTCAAATGGAAAAAACGCACATTTTCCACAATTTTCACCCCTGCTTTTTGACAGGCTCTATAAAGTGGATGCTTTCAACATCACTTCATAACCCAGCATCTGCTTTGCTACGGGTGTCTGACCGTCGATCATCGCCAGTAATGTGCGGCATGCTGTGGTCCCAAGGGCTTTTGGATCATACTCAAGCGATGTGATCGCCGGCTGGTACTCATCGATCAGCGCACTGTTATAAAATGAGGCAACGCGCATTTCCTCCGGGATCCGGACACCGTCTTTCTTAAGTTTCCCGAGCACCGCGTAACAGATCCTGTCATCCTCACAGACGATACATTCCACTTTGTTGCGCACAGCATCTTCTACGGCGCGTTCGATCTCTTCCGTCTTTTCACAGTTCATAAAGATCTCGGTACGTACACCGCTCATGCCTTCCTCAAATCCCCTGCGTCTGGCCTGCGTTACCACCTTATCTTCCGTCCCGCCGATCAGCGCAGCCGACTTGATCCCCTTCATCTTCAGTATGTACGACAGCTCTCTGCAGGCACTGATATGATCGTGATCCACCTGTACCACGTTTTTTTCCTCGGTACTGCCGATGGTAACAAAGGGGATACCGCTTTTTTTCAGTGCGCGTATCGCCTTATCGTGAACCAGGGTCTGTCCCAGGATAACGCCGTCTACCTTATGATTGTCCAAAACGCGCTGCAGACCGCTGATATTATGCCCGTATACCGTGGTGATCAGGATATCATAATCAGCCTCGGTCGCCGCATCGATCACGCCCTGCATACACTTCTGGAAAAAGAACAGCATCGTCATCTCGGAATCCCCGGGCACCACCCAGCCGATATTGTAGGTCCTGGACTGCGCCAGTCCCCTGGCCATCAGGTTCGGCTTATAGTTATTCTTCTCGATAAAATCCAATACCCGCTTACGGGTCGTCTCACTGATACGTCCCTTCCCGGAAATAGAGCGGGATACGGTCGTCTTGGAAACGCCCAGTTCTCTCGCAATATCATCAATTGTCAGACTCTCTGTTATCATTTCATCCTCCGGAACCGCATCTTGCGCAAACGGTTGCTCACTTTTTAATATAATGACATCCCTTTTCCTTGTCAAGCCCCTTCTGCGAAAATTCAAATTCCGGTTTATCGAGTCGGCGAGCCACGGGGACGGTTCTTGTGGCTAAAGATCTTCGATCTTGTTGCCACAAGAACCGTCCCCATGGCTCACCGACCGCTACATTTCGACAAACCGGAATTGGGCGGGCAGAAACAGTCGGATTGAATAATCTTTGCGAAAGTAATATAATCTTAGGAAAGAAAATTGTCGGTTTATGAGAGTAAAGGGTGTACCAAAATGAAAGCAAGCAAGAAATTTATCTATTATATCGTGAAGCTCGTGTTCCGCATCTCCATCGTCTGCGGCAGCATTTATATGTACCTGTTCCATAAGCAGTGGATGACAGATCTTCTGACCCATTCCTTCGGCTATGGCGTGACGCCTCTGCGTATGCTGTGGGCGGTCTTTATGGGGATCATGCTGATGCATATCTTCCCGGTCAAAACAGCGCTGCGGACCATGGCGATCCTAAAAGCCAAAGAAGAAACCTACCAGCCGGTAGAAAATTACTCGGATTACGAACTGCTGAAATTTGTTCAAAAACAGAACCGGGCAGCCTGGACCGTGATGCTCGTCTGGCTTTGCTTTAATGCGTTCTGGGCCGTGCTGTATCTGTTTGGCGTGATCGCGGAAGCGGAACTGCTGATGCTTACCGTGTTGTTCTTCCTTTGCGATTATATCTGCATCCTGTTCTTCTGTCCGTTCCAGACCTTTATTATGCGGAACAAATGC
>JAFWRC010000313.1 GCA_017508825.1 Lachnospiraceae bacterium | reverse complement strand
CGGGATATCCTGTATTACATCTGGACCGGAGAGAATTCGCCGGTGTACGGCAAGGATAAGATGACGACCTTTGAACGGTATTTTATCGATGATAAGGAAACACACAAAGAGGTCAAGAATCCGTACTACAAGCTCTATAACAACGAAGAGGTGGTCAATTCCATTATACGGGAATTCGGCCTGAGCCCGGCGAACTCTCACATCATCAATGGGCATGTACCGGTGGAAGTAGCAAAGGGAGAGACACCGATTAAATGCGGCGGAAAGCTGCTGGTCATTGACGGCGGTTTCTCCAAGGCGTACCAGGCTAAGACGGGGATCGCAGGATATACGCTGGTAGCCAATTCCCACGGCATGTATCTGGTGAGCCACCAGCCGTTCGAGAGTAAGGAAGTGGCGGTACGGACCGAGGCGGATATCGTCAGTGAGCGCATTCCCGTGGAGATGGCTCCCAGACGTATCATGGTAGCGGATACCGATGTCGGCAAGGAACTGAAAGAGAGCATCAGTCAGTTGGAAAAACTGCTGGAGGCGTATCGGGAAGGGATTATATTGGAGAAGTAAAAGGCAAGAGAAAGCAAAACCGGCGGAGTCGAAACTCCGCCGGTCTTTTATTGCTTATTTTCGGTTTTCGATCAATTCTGATCTTCCCACTTCCAGTTTACTACTTCCGGAAGATCTACACCAAAGTCAGCGATGTACTGCTTGTGCTCAACCAGCTTGTCGCTCATCTTCTGATACAGATAAGCGCCACGGTTGCCCAGCTGCGGCAGGAACTTCAGAGCATCCTGTACCAGGTGGAAACGGTCGATGTCGTTCTGTACGCGTACGTCGAAAGCAGTAGTGATAGTACCCTCTTCCTTGTAACCGCGAACGTGCATCAGACGGTTGTTGTGACGACGATAGGTCAGCTCGTGAACCAGAGTTGCATAGCCGTGGAAGTTGAAGATTACCGGCTTGTTGGTCGTGAACAGCATATCGTACTCTGCATCGGACAGGCCGTGCGGATGCTCGGTCTGCGGAACCAGCTTGAACAGGTCAACTACGTTGATGAAACGGATCTTGATGTCCGGCAGTTCCTTACGAAGGATGGATACTGCAGCAAGTGCCTCGAGGGTCGGGGTCTCACCTGCACAAGCGAATACGATATCCGGCTCCTGGCCCTGATCGTTGCTTGCCCAATCCCAGATGCTGATACCCTGTGTGCAGTGCTTAACAGCTTCCGGCATGGACAGCCACTGCGGACGCGGATGCTTGGATGCGATCACAACGTTTACATAGTTGCGGCTCTTTAAGCAGTGATCCATTGTGGACAGTAAGCAGTTGGTATCTGCCGGCAGGTAGATACGAACCACGTCTGCCTTCTTGTTTGCGATGTGATCCATAAAGCCCGGATCCTGATGTGTAAAGCCGTTGTGGTCCTGCTGCCATACGGTAGAGCACATCAACAGGTTCAGGGAAGCGATTTCCTCTCTCCAAGGCAGCTGGTTGCAAACCTTCAGCCACTTAGCGTGCTGAGCGCCCATAGAGTCGATGATACGAGAGAATGCTTCGTAGGTATTGAAGAAACCGTGACGACCGGTGAGCAGGTAACCTTCCAGCCAGCCTTCGCACATATGCTCGGAAAGCATGGAGTCCATTACACGGCCGAAGCGGGACAGATGATCGTCCATATCGCTCTGGTCTGCGTTCCAGTCTCTGTTCTCTACTTCGAATACGGAAGAGAAGCGGTTGGAGTTGTTCTCGTCCGGAGAGAAGATACGGAAGTTCTTAGCTTCAGCGTTCAGCTTGAAGATATCGCGGATGTAGTTGGAAAGGTTGGAAGTATCCTGGCTTTCCTTTGCACCGTGAGCTTCGGTATCAAATGCATAGTTACGGAAATCCGGAAGACGCAGGTCACGCAGCAGCTTACCGCCGTTAGCGTGCGGGTTCATACCCAGTCTTGCATCACCCTTCGGGCACAGCTCTTCGATCTCAGCCAGTACACGGCCGTTCTCGTCGAACAGCTCTTCCGGCTTGTAGCTGCGCAGCCACTCTTCGAGCATACCCAGGTGCTCCGGCTTGTCCATCATGATAGGTACCTGATGAGCCAGGAAGTTGCCCTCGATACGGTTGCCGTCTACTACCTTCGGACCGGTCCAGCCCTTCGGTGTGCGCAGAACGATCATCGGCCATACCGGACGGGTAGCGTCGTTGTTCTCACGAGCGTTCTTCTGGATAGCTTTGATCTTCTCGATCACGATATCCATCGTCTCAGCCATCTTGCGATGCATAGCCATCGGCTCATCGCCTTCTACGAAGTACGGCTCCCAGCCATTACCGTGGAAGAAATCGGTCAGCTCTTCTTTGGAAAGACGGCCGAAGATGGTCGGGTTAGCAATCTTGTATCCGTTCAGGTGCAGGATCGGCAGAACTGCACCGTCGCCTACCGGGTTGATGAACTTGTTGCACTGCCAGGAAGTAGCCAGAGGGCCGGTCTCAGCCTCACCGTCACCTACAACAACAGTAGCGATCAGATCCGGGTTATCAAAGATGGCACCACAGCCGTGTGCGATGGAGTAACCAAGCTCGCCACCTTCGTGGATGGAACCCGGAGTCTCCGGAGCGCAGTGGCTCGGTACACCGCCCGGGAAGGAGAACTGCTTGAACAGTTTCTGCATACCTTCCTCGTCACGGGAGATATTCGGATAGATCTCGCTGTAAGATCCGTCAATATAATCATTAGCAATAAAGAAGTTTCCGCCGTGTCCCGGGCCGGACAGAAGGATCATGTCCAGATCGTAACGCTTGATGGCACGGTTGCAGTGTAAGAAGATGAAGTTCTGGCCGGGAACGGTTCCCCAGTGACCAACGATTTTCTTCTTTACCATGTCTGCTGTCAGGGGCTTCTTCAGCAGGGGATTCTCTAACAGATAGAGCTGGCCTGCGGAAAGATAGTTGGCCGCACGGAAATATTTGTCCATTTTCTGGATCAGCTCATCCGTAATGGGGCCTTTTTCGATAATATTGTTGTCCATATTATCCATCCTTTCTTTAAATGAAATAGATATAGAAATAATTAACCTTGCATATCATACTTCAAAATCATATCTTTTGTCTATCGGCATTTTCTCATAATATTTCAACAAATTGCACAATTTATTGTGTGTTTTGTTGACAGATTGGATAGTTCTTGTTTCCGTAAGCGGAAAAACACATGACAGTTACAGGGAAAAATTGGTATAATACAGATGGAAATTTCGGCGAATTGAACAGAAGAGATGGTCTATGTATACGGAAGAAGAAACAAAACAGATCGCCAAACTGGCGGCGCAGGCGATGGCTCTTGCAAAAGACAACCTGCTGATCCATCTGCGTTTTCTGGACCGGGCACTGGCAAAACTGACGATACAGGAGCGCTGGGGGCTGGAAGGACTGGCAACGGATACGCAGACGCTGTATTATGATCCGCTGTATGTGCTGCGGTTATATAAGAAATCGCCGGCAGCACTGAGCAGGGCGTGTCTGCACAGCCTGCTGCACTGCATCTTTAACCATTTGTACGGTTATGAAAAAATGGATGCGGAACGCTGGGATCTGGCGGCGGATATTGCCGCGGAAGCGGTGATCCTGGAACTGGATCTGGAGTCGGTCACTTTGGAAAACGATGTGGAACTGCCGGGTAAACTGAAAGTCCTTCGGCAGGATGCCGGCGGACTGACGGCGGATAAACTGTACCGGTATCTCAAACGGACGGATCTGCCGAAGCAGACCATCGCGGATTATCAGAAGAGTTTTGCAAAGGATCTCCATGTCTATTGGAAGGCGCAGGAACGTCTCGAGATGACGGAAGAGGAATGGCAGCAGATCTCCCGCAGGATCCGCGCGGAATTGAAATCCTTTTCCGAAAACCGCGGTATGGGAGAGGCACTCAAAGAGAGCCTGGACGAATCCACAAAGGAACGTTACGATTATCATCAGATCCTTCGGCGCTTTATGGTCATGGGGGAGCGCATGGGGGTGAACGAAGAGGAATATGATTATATCTATTATACTTACGGTCTGAAAACCTACGGCAATCTGCCGCTGGTAGAGCCGCTGGAATACCGGGAAGAAAAGCGCGTGCGGGAATTTGTGATCGCCATCGATACCTCGGCTTCCTGCAGCGGTGCGATCGTAAAAGCCTTTTTACGCAGAACCTTTGAACTGCTCAAAGAAGGGGAGAGTTTTTTTGAGAAGATCAATATTCATATCCTGCAGTGTGACAGTGAGATCCAGAGCGATGTAAAGATCACGAGCCGTGATGAACTGGAGCATTACCTTACGGACATTTCCCTGCGGGGCTTCGGCGGTACGGATTTCCGGCCGGTCTTTGCTTATGTGGAGGAACTGCAGGAACAGGGCGAATTCGAAAACTTAAAAGGGCTGATCTACTTTACGGACGGCTTCGGGATCTACCCGGCGATGCAGCCGCCCTACGATGTGATCTTTGCCTTTCTGAACGAAGACCGTACCCGCGGCCCCGTCCCGCCCTGGAGTATGAAGGTGGTCCTGGAAGAAGAGGATTTGGAAGAACGTAAAGGAATTGAAGAGAATACCTTGCCTTCCCCTTGAGGGCGCTGTGTGCCAGTGGCACACGTTTAGCGCGGATCGAGCCGGCAGGCGAGACAGGTGCCCGAAGGGCGGATGAGGATACATCTTAGGGAGGGGACCGCGAAGCGGGAAGGTTCCCTAAGATATTCGCAAGGGGGGACCCGCTTGCGGGGGGATTCCTTGCGATGTAGAACAACCAATAAACAACAGAGGAACGATTTATGAATATCAGTCAAGCCAAAGAAACCATACGAAACACCGTACAACTCTATTTAAAGAAAGACGATTACGGCACCTACCGCATCCCGATCGTGCGACAGCGTCCCATCTTTTTGCTGGGAGCACCGGGCATCGGTAAGACCGCGATCATGGAACAGATCGCGCAGGAGATGGGCATCGCCCTGGTGAGTTATTCGATGACACACCACACCAGACAGTCGGCACTGGGCCTGCCGTTCATCACGCAGAAGACCTACGGGGATGAGGAGTATTCCGTGTCGGAATATACGATGAGTGAGATCATCGCTTCCGTATATGATACGATGGAACGGAGCGGTTTAAAGGAAGGCATCCTTTTCCTGGATGAGATCAACTGCGTGTCCGAAACACTGTTTCCGTCCATGCTGCAGTTTCTGCAGTATAAGGTCTTCGGCCGGCAT
>JAFWRC010000312.1 GCA_017508825.1 Lachnospiraceae bacterium | reverse complement strand
GTATCCATCCTTACTCCGGAACAGACGCAGTACTACTTCCTGAGCGGTTTCACCGCTAAGCTGGCTGGTACCGAGCGTGGTATCACCGAGCCGACCCCGACGTTCTCCGCTTGCTTCGGCCAGGCATTCCTGGAGCTGCACCCGACAAAGTACGGCGAGGAGCTGGTTAAGAAGATGAAGAAGAGCGGCGCTAAGGCATACCTGGTTAACACCGGTTGGAACGGCACCGGCAAGCGTATCTCCATTCCGGATACCCGTGGTATCATCGATGCAATCCTGAACGGCGACATCGCTAAGGCAGAAACCAAGAAGATCCCTATCTTCGATTTCGAAGTTCCGACTTCTCTGCCGGGCGTAAGCACCGAGATCCTGGATCCGAGAGATACCTACGCTGACGCTTCCGAATGGGAGACCAAGGCAAAGGATCTGGCTGCTCGTTTCCAGAAGAACTTCAAGAAGTACGAGACCAACGAGGCTGGCAAGGCACTGGTTGCTGCAGGTCCTCAGCTGTAATTTACAGAATCGACTTACTTCAGGGGCATCTCCTTGCGGGGATGCTCTTTTTTGCTTTATAGGAAATTGCTCTGCAATTTCCTATAGCAAAAAAGCCCTCCGGGGGATGCGCACTCGCGCGTAAGGAATATGTTGCTGACGCAACCGCGCTCGGCGCAAGCGTTCTGCAAGCAGAACGCTATTTTTACGTGTTTTGAAAGGGGAAGGGAGGGAGTATTGCTTTTCAATTCCTGAGAAACATGGTAAAATAACATATTGGATCACTATGTCCCTGGGGCGTGGGTGATACAATATGATGTTAATTAGAAAGTGCTACACAATTGCTGTACCGTTTATTTATATTACCAATTGAATACCTGATCGAAGTAGTATTTACCATAATGAACGGCTTCTTCGGGCATGAGGGTTACGCGATCATCGCGGTGAGCATGACGATCAGTACCCTGGTGCTGCCGCTGTATCTGCGGGCGGATGCGATCCAGGAGGCGGAGCAGAAGAAGCAGAAGGCGATGGAGCGCTGGATCGGCCATATCAAAAAGACCTTTACGGGCGATGAGCGCTATATGATGACCAACGCATATTATGCGGAGATGGGATATAAACCGCTGTATGCATTAAAGGGGCTGATCCCGCTGCTATTGCAGATCCCGTTCTTTATTGCGGCGTATCATTTCCTCTCAAACCTGAAATGCCTGCAGGGAACGTCTTTTTGGCTGATCGCGGATCTGGGCGCGGAAGACGGGATGCTTAAGATCGGGAGCCTTGCGATCAATGTGCTTCCGGTATTGATGACCGGTATCAACCTGATCAGCAGCGTGATCTATACGAAGGATGCGACGCTGAAGCAGAAGATCCAGCCGGTGGTGCTGGCGCTGGTCTTCCTGGTGCTCTTATATCACAGTCCGGCAGGCCTGGTGCTGTACTGGACGATGAACAATCTGTATTCCATGTGCAAGAACGTGGTAATGAAGATCGTAAAGCACCCGGAGCGTCTTGGTATGATCGGGCCGGTTGTGATCGCAGCACTGTTCCTGGTATTTCTGGTGGTGACGGGCAAACTGCAGGAGCGTATCGCGTGGAAGGATCATGAGAGCCTGTTCCTGTACGGTCTGATCCTGCTGGCACTGTTGGTATCGCCGGCGAAGGCACTGCTTGAAAAGGCCGGCATTTTCGGAAAACGACGGAAACAAAACAGAGAACAGGCGGCAAACGGGAAGAACGTCCACGTTACCGTACTGCTCCTGGAACTGGCTCTGGCACTGCTGCTGGGATTGGTAATACCACTGCTGGTATTGTCGGTGGCACCGATGGACTTTCTTGTGATCGACCGGACGACGGATCCGCTGCATTATGCGTATGCGGCGTTTGCCGTAGCATGTGGCGTATTCCTGGTATGGGGCAGTCTGATCTACGGGATGGCGGAGGAGAAGGGGCGATTTGCTTACGGGCGTGTGCTGCTGATCCTGTTGTTTGTCGCACTGGTGAATATGCTCGGTTTCAAGGCGGTGGTCGGAAATGTCTCGACTATGCTGGAGTTTGAAAAGATGCCGCATTTTGATCTGATCCCGAAGGCGGTCAACCTGGCGGCGCTTGCCGTGGCAGCGATCGTGGGATGGCTGCTCTGGGACAAGGGCGGCAAGGTGCGGGATGGACTGGCAGCAGTGGTCTGCCTGACCTTTGCGGCAATGGCGGTCATGAACATACAGACGACGAAAGCGGGGATCCACGACGTGGATGACGGCGCAGAGGTAGATTACGTGCTGCCGCTGTCAAAGGAAGGACGCAACGTGATCGTACTGATGATGGACCGCGCGATCTCGGCCTATGTACCGTTCCTTTTTGAAGAAAAGCCGGAGCTGTATGATATGTATGCCGGATTTACCTACTATCCGAACACGCTCTCCTTTGGGCGCGGTACCGGAAGTGGCGGCCCGGCGCTGTACGGCGGCTACGAGTATACGACGGAACACCTGCCGGTGGAGGATGAGGACCGGCATCAGAAGCACATTGAGGCGCTGCTGGTACAGCCGATCCTGTTTGGGGAGAATGGCTTTCAGGTGACAGCAACGGATCCCGGCTTCTGGGCGGCATCGGCTACGGATTATTCCATTTACGATCCGTATCCGTATATCTCAGCATACAGCCTGGAGCAGAACCTGCCGGTGGGCTATGATCTGGAAGGAATGAAGGCGGCGCGTGAGCGGAATTTCTTCTTTTACAGTATCTACCGCATCGCACCGGCCATGCTGCAGGATGAGATCTACGGCAAGGGACGTTTTCTGGCGGCGGACCATACTTCTTTTGTAGGTGAGGGCGAGTTTCGAAGAGGATATACGGTGCTTAAGAACCTGCCGGAACTGACCCGCATCGAAGAAGGCGATACCGATCATTTCCTGGCCATCGGTAACAATACGACGCATGCGGAATCCATGCTGGCGCTGCCGGAGTATACCGATGAGCGGGAAGCGGATTATACGGGGATCGATATCGCGGCGGACAAGCACGCCGGGGATCTGACACTGCATTTTGATCGGGATAACGAGGGGCTGAGCGTGGGGCATTACCACAGCAATATGGCGGCGTTCTTAAAGCTCGGCGCGTGGTTTGACTATCTGCGGGAGCAGGGCGTGTATGACAATACCCGCATCATCATCGTATCGGACCACGGCTACGGCCTGCCGCAGCGGGAGGATATGCTGCTGCCGGGCGGTGTGAACGTGGAGGCAGTCAATCCGGTGCTGCTGGTCAAGGATTTTGACAGCAACGGGGAATTTACCGTGGATACGCAGTTTATGACCAACGCGGATACTACGGTGCTGGCAACACAGGGGATCATTGCAGATCCGGTCAATCCGTTTACCGGCAAGGCCATCACGATGGAGCCGAAAGAAGGCGGCGTGGACTTTATGTGGCAGCCGCTGGAGTGGGATTTTTACGGGGATCCCTATGCGGGGGATAAGTGGTATCACGTAAGCGATGATATTCTGGATCCGGACAAATGGGTGCCGATCGAGGCACTGAGATAATAAGGAGGAGAAGGGAAAATGGGACTGCGGTTTCGTAAGAGCATTTCACTGTGCAAGGGGGTAAAACTGAATCTGAGCAACAAGAGCGCGTCGCTGAGCGTCGGGAAGAAGGGGATCCATCAGAGTATCTCCACGACCGGGCGGACGACGACATCCATCGGTATCCCGGGAACAGGCGTGTCGTATCAGAAGAGTTTTAACCTGAAGAAGGGATTTGCAAATCTCTTTAAGAAGGATAAGAAAGCAGAAAAAGGGGAAAAAGAAGCAAAGGCCGATACCGGCAGGAAAGGCAGTAAGAAGGACAGTGCCATCGCAGACAGCGCGGCAAGCGCAGCAGCGCAGCAGAATGCGGCACTGCTGGAAGAGAACAAGGCGACTTATGACAGCTTCGTGGAGCAGATCAGCTATATGAAATCGCTGCATAAGGTGGCGGATGAGCCCATCGACTGGAAAGAAGTGTTTGACCGTCCGGCACCGGCAGGCGGCGCGCTGGCAGGCCTGCGCAGCGATACCAAGGCAGAGATGGAAGAGTGGAAGACGCTGCACGAGATGGCGGAAAAAGTGCTGGCCGGGGATGTGGATGCCTATCTGGATGTGGTGGATGAACTGCGGCCCTATGATGACATCCTGGAATACGGCAGCGATTTTGAAGTGGGCACGGACGATCCGAAGCTTCTGGAAGTGGAATTCCGTGTGAAGTCGGAAGAAGTGGTGCCGCCGTCAGAATATGTGCTGGATGCAAAGGGCAATCTGAAAGAGAAGGAACTGTCGAAATCAGCGTATTTTGATCTGGTACAGGATTATGTATGCAGCTGCATCCTGCGGATCGCAAGAGACTCCTTTGCATTGCTGCCGGTGGAAAAAGTGGTGATCCACGCGGTGGATACGATCTTAAATACCGCAACGGGACAGGATGAGGAGATCACCATCGTATCGGTTGCGGTAGATCGGGAAACACTGGAAAAACTCAATTTTGAGCGTCTGGATCCGTCGGATGCCGTGAATTCCTTCCCAGGGAAGATGAGCTTTAAGAAGACGAAGGGATTTGAACCGGTGGCAAGATTGGATTGACATCCGGCGGCATTGATAAGGGGAAGGCAGGAATGGATTCCGACGGGGGCTGCTTATGGGGAAGTTACAGAAAAGCCTGATCGCGATCATGACCTTGTTCTGGCTGGTCTATGCGAGCGCGACCATGGCAGGCATCGATATCGTATACAACATCTTTTCGCCGCTTACGGCGCTTGCTTCGGCGCTGCTGATCGCAAGCTGTCTGAAACATGCCGGAAAGTATAAGAAAGCGGCGATCTTTGTGATGTGCGGGATCATCTCCTGGATGATCTCGGATATCCTGCTGTACACATATACCTATATCCTGGTGGATAATGAATTGCTGGTCACCATAAGCGACCAGATGTATCTGATGCCGAATTATCTGTTCGGGGCGGGGCTTACGGCCTATATCATAGCCGATTTCCGCAGACAGGATATCTTCCGGCTGCTGATCGATACTTTCCTGATCGGCGTGTCCGGTTATGTGTTTGTGCGCAAGCTTTACATCTACGGCTTCGGGATCAATACCTACAAAGGGACGTTTACTTACAGCGCGCTGTTTTATCTGATCGCCGTGATGTATGTGATCGTGATGATGCTGCTGATCCTGTCGATCCGCGGTGTCTTCAGTCATACGCGCGCCGGTTATCTGGTCTTTGTGGCGCTGCTGGTCTATAACCTGTTTGAGATGCGTTATACCTATTACACGGCCGGCGGACTGGATGCGGAGAACATTTACATTGACATCATCTATATGGCCTGTGTATGCGTGCTGGGGATCGCCTTTGCGGATCCGTCGCTGAAAAAAGCGATGGAGAGATCGGACCAGCTGATGAAGGAACCGCTTGACATACGCAAGTCTATGGGCGCCGGCTGGATCTACGGTCTGATACTGCTTCCGATCGTGATCATCGCATACAAGATGAGCATTGTGACGGAGAATGAGTTTTACATCCTGCTGATCAGCTGCCTGGCGTATCTGATCATGTGGAAGACGCAGCAGGCCAATGAGCTGACGCAGGCGCTGCTGGCGCAGCAGAAAGAGGAAAACTCGAAGCTCGGCGAATGGGTGGATTACCAGACCCGGGAGCTGGAAGTGGCAAATGAGCAGCTGGAGAAGGTGTCCTACAAGGATGCACTGACCGGGCTGTATAACCGTAAGTACGGCAGGCTGTACCTGAACCAGATCCTGGCGGAGGATCCGAAGGCGGTCTTTGCGCACGCATCTCTGGATGTGAATTATTTCAAGCCGATCAATGACAACTACGGTCTGGAAACCGGGGATAAGGTGCTGGTCGAAATCGCGGAACGCCTGTGCAGGATGCAGAACGAGAAGACGCTGGCTTTCCGCGTGGGTGGAGATGAGTTTTCGATAATTTACCGGGATTTCGGTGACAAGGATGCCCTGGTGCATCAGATCATGGAACTCAAAGAGGCACTGGATGCTCCGATCGAAGCGGACGGGCAGGTATTCCGCCTGTCTATGAGCATCGGCATCGCCCTGTATCCGCAGGATGCGGAGGATACCGGGCAGCTGCTCAAGTTTTCGGATTCGGCCAGACGGTCGATCAAACACCGGCACAGCAAGACGGAGTTCCGTTTTTACGATTCGGAACTGATCGGACATATCTCCAGGCAGCACCGGCTGGAGATGAAGCTGCAGTCGGCGGACTATGACCGGGATTTCCAGCTATACTACCAGCCGCAGGTGGACTGCAGAACGGAGAAGCTGATCGGTATGGAGGCGCTGATCCGCTGGATCGACCCGGTGGACGGCTTTATCTCACCGGGGGAGTTTATCCCACTGGCGGAAGAGATGGGGCTGATGGGCAATATCGGCGCCTGGGTGAACCGCACCGCGATGCAGCAGATCAAAGAATGGAATGAGAAATACGGCACGGAACTGGTGACGGGCATCAATGTGTCGCCGGTGCAGATGCGGGATCCGGCATTTGCGGAGCATTTCATTGAGGAAATGAAGGCGCAGGAAGTGCCGGCCAAATGGCTGGATGTGGAGATCACGGAAGGCTTTGCTTTAAACAGTATGATCGCCGGGGAGGATATCATCCGGAAGCTGAAGGAGGCGGGGCTCACTTTTTCCGTAGATGACTTCGGTACGGGTTATGCCAGTTTCAACAACATGCTGGACTTTACTTTTGACCGGATCAAGATCGCGAAGGAGCTGATCGATGACATCGAGTCGAACCACAATGCCTATGTGATCGTCAAGGTCATCATACAGATGGCGCAGGGCCTGGGCCTGGCGACCATCGCGGAAGG
>JAFWRC010000311.1 GCA_017508825.1 Lachnospiraceae bacterium | reverse complement strand
GCCTTCATCTTGTCAATCTCAGCCTGTGCTTTAGCTGCTTCGTCGTCCTTGCCTAAGTGCTTCAGGATCGCCACATAGTTCGGTCCGGTGTAGGTGAAGAGTGCAGCTACCATTACGGATTCAGCGGTCTTGGAATAGCCGCCTTCCGCAGCAAACTTCGGATTGGTATAGGTCTGGAAGGACTCGCCCGGCGTATCGGAGAAGCAGGACAGGTTGATGCAGTCGTTCCAGTCTGCACGCATTGCCAGAGGCAGTCCGTGAGGTCCTAAGTTGTTTACGATGTGATAGAAGGAAACCTTCAAATGCTCCAGCATGGTTTGCGCAACAGACATATCATTGTCATACGGAACCATCTCATCCAGGATGGACCAGTCACCGGTTTCCTTGATGTATGCGGAAACGGAAAGGATCAGCCACAGCGGATCGTCGGAGAAATCGCCGCCGATGTCAGCGTTGCCCTTCTTGGTCAGCGGCTGATACTGATGATAGCATCCGCCGTCCGGGAACTGGGTGGAAGCGATATCGATGATACGCTCTTTTGCGCGATCCGGGATCTGGTGTACAAAGCCCAGCACGTCCTGGTTGGAATCGCGGAAGCCCATACCACGGCCGATACCGGATTCGAAATAGGAAGCGGAACGGGACAGGTTGAAGGTAACCATACACTGGTACTGGTTCCAGATGTTGACCATACGGTTGACACGCTCGTCCGGAGTATCCACATTCAGGATGCCCAGCAGCTTATCCCAGTAAGCACGCAGCTCTTTCATGCCGTCTGCGAACTTCTCCGGAGTGGAGTACTTGTCGATCATTGCCTTGGCTTTTACCTTGTTGATGGTCTTGCCGTCAGCTTCAAACTTCTGATCCTGCGGCATCTCTACATAACCAAGTACGAATACCAGAGTCTTGCTCTCGCCCGGCTTTAAGGTGATCTTCTTGAAGTGGGAAGCGATGGGAGCCCAGCCGTCTGCAAAGCTGTCATTTGCCTTGTTTGCGATGACTGCCTGCGGATCGCCGAAACCGTTGTAGAGACCGATGAAGGAATCACGGTCGGTATCGTAGCCGTCGATGGTATCGTTTACGGAATAGAATGCGTAATGGTCGCGGCGGTCTCTGTACTCGGTCTTGTGATAGATCACGGAACCGTCTACTTCCACACGGCCGGTGGAGAAGTTACGCTGGAAGTTGTTGGAGTCATCCTGTGCGTCCCACAGACACCACTCTGCAAAAGAGAAGAGGGAGAAGGACTTGTCGGAAGAACCTTCGTTGGTCAGGACTACCTGCTGTACTTCGCCGTCAAAATCCTGCGGCACAAAGAAAGTAACCTGAGCCTTCAGATCATTTTTCTTACCTTTGATGATGGTATAGCCCATACCATGACGGCACTCGTACTCATCCAGTTCGGTCTTTACCGGAGACCAGCCCGGGTTCCAGATGGTGCCGTTCTCATTGATGTAGAAATAACGTCCGCCCATATCGATGGGAACGTTGTTGTAACGATAACGAGTGATGCGGCGGAGACGCGCATCCTTGTAGAAAGAATAACCGCCTGCTGTGTTGGAAATCAGTGAGAAGAAGCCCTGTGTTCCCAGATAGTTGATCCAGGGATAGGGGGTTCTCGGAGTTGTGATGACGTATTCTCTGTTGGCGTCATCAAAGTAACCGAATTTCATACCTTACTCTCCTTATAATGTGTTTTAGTGTAAGGGACACTTGCCCATACACGACAAATTATATAAAAAAACCCGTCAAAATGGAAGAGTTATTTCAAAATATTTGCCCGAAGCAATATCCTGTATTTTGTTTAGACAATAAAGCGGCGGTATGGTATAATTTTCGTTGTAGTTATACATAATTATAGTAGGAAAAGAGGTAACCGGAAGAACCGCAGGGTTCGGAACAGTTATAGAGAAGAGTGATGGAGAGATTTGAACTGATCGCCCCCTGCCATTTTGGACTGGAGGCAGTATTAAAGAGAGAGATCATCGATCTCGGTTATGATGTAACGGAAGTGGAAGACGGCAGAGTGACCTTCGCAGGAGATGCGGAGGCAGTCTGCCGTGTGAATGTATATTCCCGAACGGCGGAACGCATCCTGATCAAACTGGGCAGTTTTCATGCGGAGACCTTTGAAGAACTGTTCCAGGGAACCAAGGCGCTGCCGCTGGAGCAGTGGATCCCGAAGAACGGACGATTTTGGGTAGCCAAAGCAGCCAGCGTCAAAAGTGCGCTGTTTTCACCGTCGGACATCCAGTCCATTATGAAAAAGGCAATGGTGGAGCGTCTGAAGGGGATCTATGGGATCGAATGGTTCCCGGAGGATGGGGCAGATTATCCTTTCCGTGTATTTTTAAAAAATGATGAAGTGACTGTAGGGCTGGATACCACGGGAGAGTCCCTGCATAAGCGTGGCTACCGGAAATTGACCGCCAAGGCACCGATCGCGGAGAATCTGGCGGCGGCGCTGCTGATGCTGACTCCGTGGCACGCAGACCGTATCCTGGTGGATCCCTTCTGCGGCAGCGGTACGTTTCCGATCGAAGCAGCAATGATGGCGGCACATATGGCGCCGGGCATGTACCGGAGTTTTACAGCGCAGACCTGGAAGGAGGCCATTCCGGAGAAACTGTGGCAGGATACCATAGAGGAAGCAAAAGACGAGCTGACTTTGGATGTGGAGACCGATATCCAGGGCTATGATATCGATCCGGAGGTGATCAAGACGGCACGTGCCAATGCAAAGATGGCCGGTGTGGATCATCTGATCCATTTCCAGACCAGGGGCGTTGAACAGCTCAGCCACCCGAAGAAATACGGTTTTTTGATCATGAACCCGCCCTACGGCGAACGCCTGGAGGAAAAGGAAGCGCTGGCGCCGCTGTACCGCACCATCGGGGAGCGGTATCGTGCGCTGGACAGCTGGTCCATGTATATGATCACGTCCTACGAGGATGCGGAGAAGGAGATTGGGCGTAAAGCGGATAAGAACCGCAAGATCTACAACGGAATGCTGAAGACCTATTTCTATCAGTATATGGGACCCCGTCCCCCGAAGAAGAACAAAGTTTAATAAAGTGAGGATAAAACAATCATGGCAGAAGCACCAAGAAACAGACAGAAAAATGTGACCGGCAGCGGAAACGGCGTGCATAAGCGCGGAGAGGGACTCGGCACGGGACCGGTCGGCAGCGGAAGCGGTATGGGGAACGGCAGTGGTTCCGGCGGCCCGAAAAGAAGCGGCGGCGGTCTTGGAATCATCGGACTTATCGTGGTACTGCTTTTGGGCGGCGGTGGCGGCCTGGGAGCGCTTCTTGGAGGTAGTGGCGGTTCTTCGGATGGCGGGGCATCCTCCGGCAGCACGGCGGGCAGCAGCGCCGGCGGGGATCTGATCTCATCTGTGGCACAGGTGGCGCTTGGCAGCGGTTTCGGCAGCAGTGCCTTCAGCCAGGTGAGCGGTACTTCCTCTGCATGGGTAGACGGCGCCAATACCGGCAAGCTGAATACCGAGGTGGCAAAAGAGGCCAGAGCACGTTATACGGAGCTTCTCGGGGACGGCAAAGATACCGTCACGATCATGGTCTATATGTGCGGTACGGACCTGGAATCCAAGTACGGCATGGCTACGAATGACTTAAATGAGATGGCATCCGCCACACTTTCCGATAAGGTCAACATCATTGCATATACCGGCGGTTGCCGGCAGTGGAAGACGGGCAGTATCTCCAACAGCACCAACCAGATCTGGCAGGTGAAGAAGGGGGGGATGAGTCTTCTCGAAGATAATATGGGCAACGGGGCGATGACCGATCCCACAAACCTGACGACCTTTATCAAGTATTGTTCCGAGAATTACCCGGCTAACCGGCAGATGCTGATTTTCTGGGATCACGGCGGCGGTTCCTTATCCGGTTACGGTTATGATGAGACCCATGCTTCCAGCGGTTCCATGACTTTGGCCGGCATCAATACAGCACTGAAGAACGCAGGACAGAAATTTGATTTTATCGGCTTTGATGCCTGCCTGATGGCAACAGTAGAGACCGACCTGATGATCAGCAACTATGCGGACTATATCATCGCATCGGAAGAGACCGAACCGGGCGTGGGCTGGTATTACACCAACTGGCTGACGGATCTTTCCAAGAATACGTCTATGCCGACCATCGAGATCGGTAAGAAGATCATCGATGATTTTGTGGATGTGTGTGACCGTTCCTGCCGCGGGCAGAAGACAACGCTTTCCATCGTGGATCTGGCGGAACTGTCCCAGACCCTTCCGGATGATTTCAAGGCATTTTCCCAGAGTACGTCCGGGCTGATCTCGCAGAAGCAGTACAGTGTGGTCTCCGATGCAAGAGTATCTTCCCGCGAGTTTGCGCAGTCTTCGCACATCGACCAGATCGACCTGGTAAACTTTGCGAAGAACTTAAATACAGAGGAAGGCAACGCGCTGGCGCAGACCATTCTGGCAGCGGTCAAGTATAACCGTACTTCCACCAATATGACCAATGCCTACGGTGTTTCCGTGTACTTCCCGTATCAGAAGACTTCATCGGTTTCCAAGGCAAGCAAGATCTACGAAGAGATCGGCGTGGATACGGAATACAGTGACTGCATCCGTGAGTTTGCCGGCATGCAGGGAGCAGGCCAGGCAGCCGGCGGTATGTCTTCACCGGTGAGTATGCTGGGCGGCGGATCGGCAGACGGTATGCAGAGTCTGGAAGCGATCCTTTCACTGGTATCCGGTATGAGTTCTTCCGGACGCAGTATTTCGGATGAAGATGCGGCTGACTTTGTCTTTGAAAACCAGTTTGATGCCTCCAAACTCGTATGGCACGATACGGAGGACGGCGGCAAGGCAATCACCATCGCCGAGGATCAGTGGAAACTGCTCCACAGCATCGACTTAAATCTCTTTGTGGATGATGGCGAAGGCTACATCGATATGGGCCTGGATAACCTTTACAGCATCGATGATAACGGTAACCTGATCGCGGATGTGGATGGCACGTGGCTTTCCATCAACAACCAGCCGGTAGCATATTACCATACGGATACGGTGGAAGAGGGCGGCGATGCCTACACGATCACCGGTTACGTGCCGGCGATGCTGAACGGCGAACGCGTGAAACTGATCCTGATCTTTGATGAGGAGAATCCTTACGGCTATATCGCAGGCGCGGATCTGAATTATGATCCGACGGTCACGGAAACCCAGGCGAGAGGTCTGGTGGAACTTCAGAGTGGTGATACTCTGGAATTCCTTTGCGATTATTACGGTTATGACGGCAGTTATCTGGACAGTTATTATCTGGGCGAGCCGATGAGTGTGACCGACAATATGCAGATCAGCAATACGATCCTGGACAGCGGTTATGTGGCGATGTATAAGTTTACGGATATCTATAACAACAGCTTCTGGTCGGATCGTCTGATCGGAGAGTAAGGAGAACGAAGTAAAGAATGAAGACCATAGTGTTTGCAACCGGAAATAAAGATAAGGTCGTGGAGATCCGTGAGATCTTAGCCGGCCTGGATGTAGAATTAAAAACTATGAAGGAGGTGGGCTTTACCGGAGAGATTGAAGAAAACGGCACGACATTTCGGGAGAATGCGGCGATCAAGGCAGAAGCCGTCGCAGCATACCTTCGGAAAAACGTACCGGAATATGCCGATGCGATCGTAATGGCAGACGATTCCGGTCTGGAGATCGATGCTATGGGCAAGATGCCCGGTGTGATGAGCCATCGCTGGCTGGGAGACCGTACCTATCCGCAGGCTATGCAGGACATCATCGATGAACTGAAGGATGTGCCGGGAGAAAAACGCAGCGCGCGTTTTGTATGTTCCATTGCGGCCTGTGTGCCGGGCAGGGAGACCCTGACGGTGCAGGAGACCATTGAAGGCCGAGTGGCGCACGAGATCCGCGGCACGGAAGGCTTCGGCTACGATCCGTTCTTTTATGTGCCGGAATTCGGCTGCACCACGGCCGAGATGAGCCGGGAGCAGAAGAATGCCATCAGTCACAGAGGCAAGGGGATCCGCGCGATGCGGGATCTTCTGATCGCGGAAGGAGTACTCGGATGAGGATACTGGTAGTCAGTGATACCCACGGGGATCTGCAGCATCTCGAATCGGTTCTGTCGGAAGAAGACGATTTTGATATGCTGCTGCATTGCGGTGATATCTGCGGCGATGAAGACCGGGTGCGTCAGCTTGTGATGTGCGCATTCCTGGGGGTGGCCGGAAATATGGACTTTTCCGGGCGTTTCCCGAGAGACCGTGTGGTGGAAGCCTGCGGCAAAAAGATCTTTATGTCGCACGGACACCGTCTGGGGGTCAATTTTGATACCGAGACACTGGTGTCGGAAGCCGTATCCGAAGGAGCGGATATCGCGCTTTACGGACATACGCACGTACCGGAGATCCATACGCAGCAGGGGATCTGGGTGATGAATCCGGGGTCGCTGTCCTATCCGAGACAGCGGGACCGCCGGCCGAGTTACGGCGTGATCGAGATCGGGGATGACGGAAGTATTACGTGTGAGATCCGTTATCTGTAAAAAACTATGAGAACTATAATTTTATTGAGGGAGTAATGTGTGATGAATAAGGTAAACTACGGGATCTATCTGGTGTATCCGATCCTGCTGGCAGTATTGTTTGTGGGGTGTAAAGTAGCAAAGAAGAAAGAGTGGAACGAAGAGGCGCTGTCCTTAAATCAGATGAAAGCATGGCAGGGCTTTGCGGCGCTGATGATCATGTTTCATCATATCGGGCAGAAGTGGAGCGCATCCTGGATCGATAAGAAGTATTATGTTCCGGGACTGGAGTTTTTTGTACCGATCGGTTATGTTCTGGTTTCCTTTTTTATCTTTTCTTCCGGCTACGGATTGTATAAGAGTGTTCATACGAAAAAGGATTATCTGAAAAACAATTTTATCCTGCGCCGTATCGTTCCGGTGATCGTGACCGGTTATGTTGTGCATGTGATCTTCCTGCTGGTGCGTATCTTCGTGCTGCACGAGGATATGGGCGGTAATAAGCTGTTATACTATATCAGCGGCGCCCAGCTGGGGAACCCGAACGGCTGGTATGTGATCATCATGCCGTTCTTTTATCTGTTCTTTTACCTGGCATTTCGTTTTATCAAAAACGAAAAGATCGCTTTGGTAGTGGTGGTGCTGTGCACCCTTGCATATCAGCTCTTCGGGGCATCTCTGGATCATAACGAGCTGTGCAATCTGGTCCTGCATAATGATCTGGACAATAACGGATGGGTACGCGGTGAATGGTGGTACAATTCCGTGGCGCTGTTCCCCATCGGTATCCTTTTTGCGATGTACGAAGAAAAGATCGTGGCGCATCTGAAAAAATACTATATCGTTTATGTGATCCTTACGGCAGTATTGCTCCTTCCGGTATATTTCATATCCCAGGCAAAATTCGGGCATACTTATTATTGTGATGCAAATCCGTGGTGGGATAACGGAATGACAAGGTTCGACCGGATGGTAGAACGTTTCATATCAATGTGCTTTGAAGATCTGCTGGCCATTCTTGCGGTCTTCGGAGCGGTGCTGGGCAATCTGAAGATCAGGATCGGCAACCCGTTCCTGAAACTGATGGGAAAGATCACACTGGAGTTTTATCTGATCCACGGTCTGTATGTGGAACTGTTCTGCTATCAGTTCGGCGGCCAGCTGCCACCGCTCAAGTATATTCAGAATAATGTGCTGCACACCGTGATCGTCTTTGCACTGGGACTGCCTTCGGCACTTCTGCTGCATAAGGTCATGCATCTGAAAAAGAAGGAGAAGAAGAATGATGAGCAGACGAAATGAAACAAGGCTGACAGACTATCTGGATTCATTATTGGATAAGGGGATCCCTTCGGTGGACTGCATCGTCTATCAGGATCATAAACAGATCTACCGGCATATGAACGGTACCGTAGATATCGCAAAGACCAAAGCGGTACAGGCGGACCAGCGGTATCTTATGTTTTCCATGACCAAGGTGCAGACCATGACTGCGGTCATGCAGCTGGTGGAGCAGGGAAAGCTTTCGTTGGACGACGAAGTGGCAAAATACCTGCCGGCATACGAAAAACTGCAGGTAGCGGATGAAAAAGGCTTGCGTGATCTGAAAGAGCCCATGCGCATCTGGCATCTTTTATCCATGCAGTCCGGTCTGGATTATAATCTGGAGCGTCCGGGGATCGTTCGTGTTCTGAAAGAAAAAGGGCAGAGCGCCACGACGAGAGAGATCGTGGATGCCTTTGCAGAATCACCGCTGAAATTTGAACCGGGCACCCATTTTGAATACAGCTTAAGCCACGATGTGGCAGCGGCAGTGATCGAGGTGGTATCCGGGATGCGCTTCGGCGAGTATCTGAAGAAATACATCTGGGAACCGCTGAAGATGCAGAATACTTTTTTTGCAAAGCCGCAGAATGACGGACTGGAGCGGCTGGCACAGCAGTATATTGCCAATGAAAACGGTATCGTGCCCATGGAACAGACCTGCAACTACCAGCTGTCGGAACGCTACGAAAGCGGCGGCGCGGGACTCGTGAGCAGTACGGAGGATTATGCGAAGCTTGCAGATACGCTTGCCTGCGGCGGGGAGATGGCAGATGGCAGGAGGATCCTCAAGCCGGAGACGGTCGAAGTGATCAAAAAGAACCTGCTCTGTGATGCCGGGATCGAGGAGATCGCAAACAATATGGGGCGGAAGGGGTACGGTTACGGCTGCGGCATGCAGGTTTTCCTGTGGCCGGAGCGGGTCGGTTCCAAAGCGCCTGCCGGCATTTTCGGCTGGGACGGTGCCGCCGGCAGCTGTATCCAGATGGATACGGCGTCACGTTTGAGTGTAGTATATACACAGCATGTAAGAAACTGCGGTATGGCGTATGATACGATCCATCCAATGTTAAGGGAGATTGTATTCGGGGGATGATCACTTAAAAAGGGGGCTGCGGATGTTTGAATTCCTTCGGACGTATCAATTGAGTATCATGCTGGTGCTCAGCGGAATGTGTATTCTTACGGCATTCTTTGCGCTTTTGATGGTCAATACCAGCGCCAAAAGAAGAACCATCCTGTTCACGCTGGAACTGGGAGCGGCGCTCCTGCTGCTCTCCGACCGCTATGCCTATATTTATCGCGGCAATCTGAGCGACGTAGGATACTGGATGGTCCGGATCTGTAATTTCCTGGTATTCTTACTGACGATACTTGAAACACTGATCTTTAATTTCTATCTCGAGGATCTGTATACGGATGAAGGCGGACTCAAAAAGATCCCCCGCAGGCTGCATGTGGCCTCCGGTATTCTTGTATTCGGCATGGTGGTGCTGGTGGTTTCACAGTTCACCGGATTCTATTATTCTTTCGACGAATTCAATCAATATCAGAGAGGGCCGGGTAATCTGGTCAGCATGCTGATCGTGGAAGCGGCTGTGATCCTGGAACTGACGGTGATCATACGGTATTTCAAAAAGCTGACCACCGGTATCTCCGTTTCCCTGATCCTGTTTATCGTGATGCCGTTTGTAGCGGCCATCATTCAGTTCTTGTGTTACGGGATCTCCATCACCACTATGACGATGGTCCTGACGGTGGAACTGGTCTATGTCTTTGCCCTGCTGGATATGAGCCGGCGTCTTCTGGCTCTGAATGATCAGGAAGTCGAACACTTCAAAGGCGAAAAGGAAAAGATGAAGCTGCTGTTCGAACAGACGGCAGAGGCACTTGCGAGTGCGATCGATGCCAAGGATTCCTATACCAGAGGGCATTCGGCGCGTGTGGCGGAATATGCGGAAAAGATCGCCAGACTGGCCGGAAAGAGTGAAGAGGAATGTGAAGAGATCTATTATGCCGGGCTGCTTCACGACGTAGGAAAGATCGGGATCGACGACAGCATCATCAACAAAAACGGGCGGCTGACCGACGAAGAATATGCGCAGATCAAGCGGCATCCGGTCATCGGCAAGCAGATTTTATCGAGTATCAGTGAGTCACCCTACCTGAGCATCGGAGCAAATTATCATCACGAACGCTATGACGGTCGTGGCTATCCCGAGGGCCTGAAAGGGAATGATATCCCGGAGATCGCCAGGATCATCGCCGTAGCGGACGCATACGATGCCATGACATCCCGCCGAAGTTATCGAAAAACGATCCCGCAGCAGATGGTACGGGAGGAACTGGTCAAAGGCATCGAGACACAGTTTGATCCGAAATTTGCCAGGATCATGCTGCACCTTCTGGATATCGACGAAGAATATATGATGCAGGAGCGGGATGAAAAAGTAGGCAAAGTCGGTGAGATGGAACTGACGAGCAGAGAGATGCATTCCGTGATCTCCGAAGGGATCCTGATCGATCCGTCGATCACGAAGGTGAGTTTTTCGTGCGAACCGGCAGACGGCAATCCGAAAGGAGACTGGGGACCGTCGTTTCTGTTGTTTGACGCATTGGATGCCCGCACACATGAAACAGACGGAAAAGCCGGGGAAATGGTCTATTATGTCTACGGAGAGATCGATCATGACGGGATCGTTTCGGAGGAAGGCGTCCGGAAAATGAAGATCACCAGGGGCAAAGACGAAAAGAGTGCGGTGATCGGGAGAAAGGGAACCGCGTATGAACTTGAATGCGTGAAATATCGTGATCATGCTATGTTGAAGATCTGTGATGGCGAAGAGATGCGGCAGGTGATCGTGGCACTTCCGGACAGTACCCGTTATGTATACCTCGGATTGACCGGGAAAAACTGCCATATTTATGATGTGAATATCGAAAAATCCGATGAACTGATCGGCAAGGATTATATCCCGAGGATCGCCGATGAGATCAGCTATATCAACGTTCCGGATGGCGATATCCCGAACGTACAGATCGACGGCTGGAGAACGGCCACCTCCAGGGGGATCGAGATCGACGGTAATGTGGAGATCCGTCTGCACAGCCTGAGTCTTCCGACGGCCCGGCTGCTGTGGCACTGTCCGTTTGTGATCCTGTTCTATTCGGAGAACGGTGAAGCGGGCGGCCCTGATTTCCGCGAATTTGCGCTGATGCGAATGGACGGTGAAGGGTGGGAAATGCACGATGGCGTGGTTTCCAAGATCCTTGTAAATAAGGATGAGAATTTTGAAGACTGGGATACCTGGAAAGCAAAACAGAAGCAAGGGGTGGACTGCAGTATCAAGATTTACAAGGAAGGCAATAAAATAACGGTGCTCACCGAAAACGAGGGTGTGCACCTGAAAGATGTGACCCGTATCGATGTGGAAGTCCCGAAGATCTATGCGGCGCTGAGCGGAGATCAATGCGCCCTGACCGGGATTAAAGTGAAGAAAGGATAGTGTAAACCCTCCGGGGGATGTGCACTTCTTCACTGCGTTACGCATAGTGATTTTCTAACGGTAAAACCGTAAGAAAATCATCTATCGCGCGTAATGAAAATGTTGCTGGCGCAACCGCGCTCGGCGCGAGCGTTCTGCAAGCAGAACGCTTATTTATAAATCTCAAATTCCTTCTCATCTCGTGCAAATACCGGGATCACATCCAGCGGCGCATTTGCCGTTACGGTCTGCCCGCCGTCAAATACTTTGCCTGTGCTGCATTCTTTCCAGATCGTTCCGGCCGGAAGATATACGCTGCGTACCGTTACGCCTTCTTCCATGACCGGGGCCACCAGCAGATCCGGACCGAACATATAGGCATCCTCGATAGTTAAGGTATTCTTATCTTCAGGGAAATCAAAATACAGAGGACGCATCACCGGCTCGCCCTTGGTATGCGCCCGTTCCATACATTCCCGTACATAGGGCCGCAGACGTTCGCGGAGGAACAGATACTTTGAAAGGATCTTATAGTTTTCCTCACCAAAGCTCCATACTTCATTATCCTGCCCGCTGGTCAGCTGGCGCACGTTATCGATGAATTCCTGCTCGCGTTCGTACCACGGGGAACGCTCGCCGTGCATACGGAAGACCGGACAGAAAGCGCCCCACGCAAACCAGCGCAGCAATAGTTCCTGAAAATGCGGATCCTGAATGTTGCCGCCTAAGAAACCGCCGATATCACTGGTCCACCAGGGGATGCCGGCGACGGACATACCAAGACCTGCTTTCAACTGTTCCCGCATGGAACGGAAGGAAGAGTAGATATCACCGGACCAGGTCAGCACACCGTACTTCTGGGAACCGGCCCAGGCACAGCGCACCAGGCTTAAGATTTCGGTTTCGCCTTCCTTTTTCAGACCGTCATAAAAACCTTTTGCATAGCCTGCCGGATAGATATTGGAGCAGGAGAGTGCCGGCCCCGCAAAATAGCGGTAGTTATCAAAATCATAAGGTCCGTATTCCGGCTCAGCTTCATCCAGCCAGAAGATGCGGATGCCTTTTTTGTAATAGTTCTCTTTGCATTTTTCCCAGACAAATTCCTGTGCCCCGGGATTGGTGGCATCGTAAAATACCGTATTGCCCATCCAGGACATATGATAAGAACAGCCGCGGTCCGCATCGACCAGATAGCCTTTTTCTGCCATCTCACCGAAGTTTTCGCTGCGCTCATCAATGGTCGGCCATACGGAAACAACGGTTTCAATGCCCATATCCTTCAGTTCCTTTACCATACCTTCCGGATCCGGCCAGTCACGCGGCTCGAATTTGAACTCGCCCTGCATGGTCCAGTGGAAGAAGTCTACAACGATGGCATCCATGGGCAGGCCGCGCTTTTTGTGTTCCCGTGCCACATCCAGGATCTCCTGCTGGTTGCGGTAGCGCAGTTTGCACTGCCAGTAACCGAGACCGAATTCCGGCATCATGGGGCTGCGCCCGGTAGCGAGAGAGTAGTGCTCTTCGATCTCCATCGGAGTATCGCCGGCAGTGATATAGTAATCCAATTTTTTGGTGCATTTTGCATACCATTCGGTTTTGTTGGTCGCAAAGGTAGCGGTGCCGATGGCCGGATTGTTCCAGAAGAAGCCATAGCCGCGGCTGGAGACGAAGAAGGGAACGGAAGCCTGGGAGTTGCGGTGAGCCAGCTCGAGGCTTGCTCCTTTCTTGTCCAGATGTCCGTCCTGGTACTGGCCCATGCCGAAGATCTTTTCGTCTTCAAAAGCTTCAAAACGGGCATAGAGCTCAAAGTCCGTGCTGCCGGGATACGGCTTTAATTCCCTGGCTTCGATGCGCAGGGGGACGGCATAGCGGTTGATGCGGTTACGGTTCCGCCAGTATTCCGCCGTCAGCAGATCGCCGTTTTGTTTGTAGTAACTGATCCAGCCTTCCGTACCGATCTTAGCCGTGATCTTTCCGTTTTTTACGGTATAGACAGTGCCGGTCTGATGGTACTTTTCCCATTCTGCGGTAGCATACCAGGGATCGGTGGTATCGACGGTCTCTTCGGTAACGTCCAATTTCACAAACGGCATCTTTTCACTGAGCGCCCAGTCATTCGCATCCATTTCTGCGCCGATGCACATCCGTACACGGAATGCATCTTCGCCCCAGGGCTCCAGCCAGAGCTGCTTCTTGCCCTCACGGATCTCCAGACGGTTGTGATCTGTATTGATAACTACATGCATGTTTTAGGCTCCTTTCCTGTACCTATTTATGGTGGTATCGGCAGGACTTCGTTGGCGTTTACTGCCGCTTCGCGGTCCCTTGCCGGGACGGCATCAAGCACGAAGTGCTTGATCAGCGCTGCCATATCGGTCGGCGCGATGCATAATTATGACTTCGTCATAATCGCGCCGACCTCCCTAATTTCACGCCACGTGTTCCGGTGGCGATAAAGAATCTTCCGAAGATCCGCTTATCGCCGTCGATGGAATTGATCTCACCGAAGTGCTGTTTCTCATTACTGATGAGCTGATAGGTCTGCCCGTCGTCAAGCGAGCGGAAAAAGCCGTACGTTCCGTCAATTTCGCCGCACAGATAGATGGCTTTGTTCTCCTGCAGATAATCGCCGCCCTCGCGCAGCAGCCCCAGGCCCATACGATAGACTTTATCCTGCTCACCGGTCAGTCTGCGGCAGGCAAAACGTCCGGCTTCAAAATGATAGATCAGTTTGTACAGGCCGTGTTCACCGAGAGCGAGATAGAAGATCCCGCTGCGTCCGCCTTCGGCACGGATCTCGGTTTTGTTGATCGTATCGATCAGACCGAAATTGACGACAGGGAATTCACCGTCAAGTGGCTTTTCGTAAAAAGAGCTTCCGCAGTCCGTGCTTACATAGAAACGGGAGGTCTCATCGAAACCGTAGAAGACATCGTTTTTGACACGGTCGGAAAAAGCTTTAAAAAGCCCGTCGGTTTTCAAAGATCCATCCGCCATAAAGATCCGTACCCGTTCAAAATGCGCACCCCCGTCCGGGCTGGTGATGACCAGATCGGCAGGAAGGGTGATCCCGTCGGCAATGGACCAGACGACATTCTTACCGTCACCGGACATTGCCACCCAGCCGGGATTGACATTCGGTTTTTCAATCTCGTGCATAAAACGATCGATCTTATCATCGAGACCGAAGCACATAGGGATACGGTCAAAAGAGCGGTAGTTGTCTTTCGTTACGATGAGACCGCCTTTGGTCTTGCCACGCCAGTTGCCGCGCGCCGCAACGATGCCCAGATCCGGATCCGTATCCGACAGATCGGCATTGATGCAGGTGATATAGCGGTTGCCTTCGGCATCGGCAAAAGAATTGGAACACTCTTTATCTGCATCGCGGAAGGCAAATCCACCCAGATCGCCCAGGATATCCACCAGCTGCACTTCGCCGGCAACCGGTGCATAGACATTTAAGTGTACGGTCTCTTCCAGACCTTTGTTCTCGTCGGTGAATGTGACAGTGGGTGCAGTAAAATCTGCGGAATGAAAAACACCCGTACCGGTATTGAACCAGCATTCGTTCGGATCAAAAGGATTTAATCGGCTGTCCGAAAGCCAGTGGATACAGGAACGCTCACCGTTGTATTCCGGACGCATATATTCCGTGCGGAATACGATGTTTCCCGTATGCAGACCCTGCAGGACTTTTTCCCAGGTCTGTCCGTAGTCGGTGGAACGGTAAACACAGTCATCGTCAACGGTGTCTCTGGAGACAGTGCTTACCACCAGCAGCCCCGGAGCAGCCGAAGTGGAAGAGATGCCGCCCATACCGTAGCGAAGATAAGGTTTGCCGGCAGCATCTGTTTCATATACAGCATCCGACGGATCCTGCGGTGTGATATCTTCAAAGGTACGGAAGCGGCCACCCGCCAGCGGATAGCGCAGCAGTCGCCCGTCCATGACAGCACCGGTATCGCAGCAGTATCCCATTTCCGTCATATAATTCCAGCGGCCGGTGGAGTTCATAGTGATATAAAGATACCGGTCATCCGTATCATAGCGGGAGGCAACGAGGCCATTCATTTTGGCACCCTCGATGCCGCAGCTTTCCGGTTCGGGCATTTCTTCAAAAGCAGCGCCGCCGTCATAGGAGATATACAGACTGTGTCCGCGGGTGACATCGTCCTTTTTGGCTGTCACCCCGGCAGTGCCGGCAATGACGGTACGACCGTTTTTGCTGACATAAACTAAGGTCATATAGTCTTCGGGAAGCGGGAGTTTTTCCCAGTTTTTGCCGGTATCACGGCTGCGCAGCAGGCCGCTTTTCGGACTGGCAAAATAAAGGGTATGCGAATTTGACGGATCCACGATGAGACGCTGTCCGGTACTCCGGCCGGGCCAGTTTCCATGAACCGGCGCCGGTATGGTTTCATAAGTAAAGTTTTCCCCACGGTCATGGGAAATGCAGAGCAGTCCGTCTTTGCCGTCCCCCATACCGCAGGCGATGTATAAGATCTCCGGATCCGCCGGATCCACGGCGATGGCGGAAGGAAAGGTTTCATCAATGGCAGTGGTCTTTACATGTTCCACCAGACTGATCCAGCATTGTCCTGCCGGATCGAAGCGGTAGACTCCGCCGATATCGGTCCTGAGATATAACAGATCTTTTTCCTTCGGATGGTACAAAAAGCCGGTCACATATCCGCCGCCGGGGATCGGACAGTTCCGGTAGACATATTCGATTGTTTCTGTGATCTTGCTCATAAATGATACTCCGGATCGTGGGTGCATAAGGAACTTACCATAGGGAACTTACAATGTCAGGTTTCATTATACTGTAAGCGCTTAACAAAGGCAAGGATAAGAAGGTTTTTTTCTTTGAAATCCAAATGTCGATATGGTATACTGTTGTATAATGGATCTGGAATTATTCGGGGGATACAAATGGCGGAGAAAAATGCGGGCCAGACAATCAAAGGAAGCATATTC
>JAFWRC010000310.1 GCA_017508825.1 Lachnospiraceae bacterium | reverse complement strand
TCATATGCGTGAGATTGTACATTGATAATTCCATACTTTACATTTATTACGGCTTATGCTAAAAAATTGTATGATTACATTGAAAGGGATAGTACGGACAGTGACTTGACTAGAAAGATTGAACTGGCAGTGGATAAAGGACGAAAAAATGCATTATGGAGGACACAGTATATGAAGGAATGGGTTGTCATACAAGATGCAAGAGAAGAAGGCATTGAGGAAGGGATTGAACAAGGAATCAGTCGTCGGGATCATGAAAAAATCAGTGATATGCTCAGAAGAGGGAAAACAGTGGAGCAGATTGTAGATTTTTGCGATTATCCGTATGAGCTGGTGAAGAAGATTGAAGAGGATCTTTTGATAGATGCCTGATGTATAGACTGATTAGTTGAAATGAAATAATACTCCCGATGTAAAGTATGAAAAATGCTTGCAAAGGGAGTATTCTTTGTCAATATGGAGCATATGGCATCATAGAAAAGCGCTTGTAACGGAACTGTTGAATTTGTAAGAATGGGCGAGATGAGTTAATACCGAGGGCTGAGTTATGGCAAACTTCGAATATCTGAAAAACATTAATGAGTATGCATTATTTTCGGCGGCGGCAATCGAAGCGGAGAAGGTATTTGCTTCGTCACCGGCCATGTGTGCAGTAGGCTGTCGGAAAGCACTGGAACTGGCAGTAAAGTGGGTATATGCAGCGGACAATACGATCACGATGCCATATCGGGAGAATATACAGTCGCTCTTGCATGAGCCGACCTTCCGCTTTGCGGTGGATGCCCGGGTCTGGAGCCAGCTGCTGTATATCGTCCGGCTGGGAAATCTTGCGGTACATACAGATCAGAACATAGCGCCAAGTGATGCGCTGGCATCGCTGCGGGCGCTTTTTGAGTTTATCGACTGGATTGATTACTGCTATGGCTCGGAGTATGAGGCAAGACAGTTTGATGCGAAGCAGATCCCGAAGAATAAGGTAAATGTGGATGTCAAACGCATCAAAGAACAGGAGAGCCTACAGGAAGAACGTGCTGCCGAGATCGAACGGCTGCGGAAGCAGATCGAAGAGATGTCGGAGCAGTATACGGAATCGAAGCAGGAGAACCAGAATACCAGAGAATTTGTCGTAAAGGATATCTCGGAATTTGAAACACGTAAGCGGTATATCGATATCGATCTGAAATACCTGGGCTGGCATCTGGGCGGAAACCAGTCGGAGGTCTACGAAGAATATCCGGTGGACGATATGGAGAACAAACCCGGTCAGCAGGGCTTTGTGGATTATGTCCTGTTTGGCAAGGACGGTCTGCCGCTGGCAGTGATCGAAGCAAAGCGCAGTTCCAAAGATCCGAATGTCGGCAGACAGCAGGCGGTGCTCTATGCAGATTGCCTGGAGCGGAAGTTTGGACGCAGACCGATGATGTTTACCACCAATGGCTTTGAGACCTATTTCTGGGATGATACGCATTCGCCGCAGAGACGGGTGAGCGGGCTGTTTAGCAGGGATGATCTGCAGCGTCTGATGAACCGCAGGACGGAGCGGAAAGATCTGCAGTCGGTGACCATCGATGATAAGATCACGGACCGCTATTATCAGAAGGAAGCCATTCGTGCGGTATGCGACAGTATCGAGCAGAAATTCCGAAAGTTTCTGCTGGTCATGGCAACCGGTACGGGCAAGACCCGTACGGCATCCAGTCTTACGGATGTGCTCAGCCGCGGCAATCATGTTACCAATATCCTCTTTCTGGCAGACCGGACAGAACTGGTCAAGCAGGCCAAGGACGATTTTAAGAACTATCTGCCGGATATGTCCTTGTGCAATCTTTGCTCCAGCAAGGACGACCGGAATGCGCGTATCGTATTTTCCACTTATCCGACTATGCTGAATGCCATTGATTCGGTGCGGACGAAGGACGGCTTTCCGCTGTATTCCCCGGCACATTTTGACCTGATCATCCTGGATGAGGCGCATAGGTCGATCTTTAAGAAGTACCGCGCGATCTTTGAATATTTTGATGCGATGCTGGTGGGGCTGACGGCTACGCCAAAGATGGAGGTAGATCATAATACCTACGATTTCTTTGAGGTGGAGCACGGTGTACCAACTTATGCATATGATTATGAAACTGCCGTGAATCAGGATCATGTGCTGGTACCGTATTTTAACTACGAGGTAAAGACCAAGTTCCTGGAGGAGGGCATCACCTACGATGATCTGTCCGAGGCGGATAAGGAACGCTACGAGGATGATTTTGTAGAAGACGGTTTCGTTCCGGATTATGTTCCGTCTGCGGCATTGAATAACTTTGTCTTTAACGAGAAAACGGTAGATCTGGTATTGCAAGACCTGATGGAACGGGGGATCAAAACAGACAGCGGAGACCGGCTGGGCAAAACGATCATTTTTGCGCAGAATAAGAGACATGCGGAATTCATCATACAGCGCTTTGGAAAGTTGTACCCCAATAAAGATAACGGCAAATTCTGCCAGCGCGTGATCTGTGACGATGCCTACGCAGGAACGATCATCAGCGACTTTAAGAAAGCGGATTCGACACCGCACATTGTGGTATCGGTGGATATGATGGATACCGGTATCGATGTACCGGAATGCGTGAATCTGGTATTTTTCAAAAAGGTGCGTTCCAAGACGAAGTTCTGGCAGATGATCGGCCGTGGTACCCGCCTGGCACCGGAGCTGCTCTGCACGGATGAGATCGATGGAGAGTATCTGGGCAAGCGGCGTTTCCTGATCTTTGACTATTGCGGAAACTTCGAATTCTTCCGGGAGAAGCCGAACGGTTTTGAAGGTAAGGAAGCTAAATCTCTGTCGGAGAGCATCTATGGCAAAGAGGTGACGCTGATCGTATTGTTCCAGGGAGCAGAGTTTGCACAGATCGAATACCAGGATATCCGGGGCGGTCTGGTGAAACGCTGCCTGACGATGGTACAGGCATTGAATAATGATCTGGTCAGCGTACGGCTACAAAAGCAGTATGTGGAAAAATATGCAAAGGAAGAGGTGTTCACCTGCCTGAGCGAGGGCGATAAGGGCGAACTGATCGATCACATCGCGCCTTTGGTACATTATGACGATAATGATGTGGATGCACTCCGTTTCGATAGTTTTATGTATGGGTTGATGATCGCGCAGGCGGAGCAGTCGAAATTACTGAAAC
>JAFWRC010000309.1 GCA_017508825.1 Lachnospiraceae bacterium | reverse complement strand
GTCTCCGGGTCACCTTGATCCCGCCGTCATCAAACGTAAACGTAATATACGAACTTGCCGAATAATCCGTCATCCGCATAGAAGCGGGCCTCTCGATATTTTTGATCTGCTCCATCTCGGCAATACGGTTATTCTTAATAAATTCCCGAAGTGCCTCTGCCGCTTCGCTTCCGGCGATGTGTTTTTCATAGGTTTTCTTACCGTAACGGCAATCGGTCTCCTCGATGATCACGCTGCCGTCCTCCTGCCATTGGACCGTTTCATTTCCCGATATGCCGCTGTTTGCCGTCATACCATGGCTGGAATAACTCGAACTGATCCCGATCACCGGGCCGTGTTCCTCCGGTGTGAGATCCTCCAGTTTGGGCTGGTCTTTCGGATCCGTTCCGGGAAACATGTTCATCATCGCCATCATGCCAAGTCCTCTGGCATTCTTATAGGCCTGATCCGATTCCTCCGTCAGCACAAAACTGTCTACCCTGAAAGCCGCATGGATCCCCATCTTTGCGTAGGCTTCTTCAAAGAACTTACTCAGCAGTTCTTCTTTGTTTGAAGACATGACCTCCTCGCCCGGCCAATTTTTATTTAAGCTCTGATCCGCAACCTCTCTTATATTACTCCGGATGGCATAGATCACGTCATCTTCCGTCGGATAAAGCGACTTGTCGTATTCCGACACCTCCGCCGTCCCCCGGAATCTTGCATCCAGGGACAAATTGAGTTTCATTTCATTAAAACGGACAGGTTCCGCTGTTCCGAATTTTACGATCATAATCTACTCCTCTTGCTCCTATAATGTCAATACCCAAAGAATTTCTTCAGTTCCTGATCTGCGGCAAGATCTTCTTTGCCCAATCCAAATGCATCTCCCGGTACGATCTCAAGATATCGATCCAAAAATGCCTCGTACGTCTTTTCCTCAAAGCAATCCGGCGTGATAAAAAACGTCCTGCTTCCGCCCGTTGTCCGGTCTCCGGCCTGTACATATACCTTATAATCCCCGCTCTGCAATCTGGAAACGATATACTTTTCCAGTCCCCATCCGTTCACATCCACGCTTCCAAAGGGAACCGGATACTCTTCGACTACCGGATTGGCTTTCAGTGCCTCCTCCTGATAATCCCTCTCCACATCTTTCACAAACTCTTCCGCAGAACGGACATCCCAGACTCTGTATTCATCAGACTCCCCGTCCTTTCTCACAAACTCCCACTCGCCGTCCACCTTTTGGATCTCATACTGCCGGCATTCCGTAAGCATACTTTTTTCCAGCCAGTGGTAATCCTTTTTCACCTTATCGTATGCCATTTCCAGATAGACTGCAATATCATAGCCATAAGCAAACTTAACAGCGGGATCCGAGTTCTTTACTCTTTCTCTCGTATACTCACACAAAAAGTCCACAAATTCGTCCGCGGTACTGCCCTTCGTCCATTCCCGGATATCTTTCTCACCCATAAAGGTACCCCAGTCCTGTCCGAAAATGTACTTTCCATGGCGCGATACGATCCGATACGGCGTTTCTTTTTTCATCTGTGCTACACTTGCCCAGGGATACTCCTCACGCAGTTTTTCCATTGCCTTTTCATAATACACTTCAATATCCGTGCCATATTGAAACAGTTCCGGATCCGCCACCGGATGCTCATTCAACTCGTTCTCGCGGATCCGTTCCTGTTCCTTTTCTTCCTCTTCCGCAAAGACTTTGTCGGAACTGAGTTCGGTCCATGCCCACACCTCATCCATCCGATAACTAGCCAATGCCGAGGCATAGATAAAGGATCCCTTATTCTTTTCTTTGTACGGTTCCCACCTTCCGGCCGCCAGTCTTCCCTCGTTTAAGATCAAAAGGCAATACTGCTTCTTTTTCGGAAAGTCTCCGTCCTGAAAAGTCTTAAAGCCGGCAAACTCCGTAAAATCTCTATCCTCTCCCGGCGTACCCAGATTGATCTGTTTCGTGCCCGCTTTCTCCAGACATCCTGTCATATCATAACGTCTTAAAAAGTGCCATCCGGATACTTCCTCCAGTTCCACTTCATCAAAGGATCCCCTGCCAAATTTTCCGCTTACCGGCTCTCCTTCTTTTACATTATTCGGATTCCATTTGCCGGCGGTGTGACTGCCGTCTTTTAATTTCAATAAGCAGAATTCGCCATATTCCGGCGGATCCGTTTCTGTCTTGTGAAATTCCTGAAATCTGATTTTTAACTTATGATAATCGCACTGAAACATCATTCCCGTCCTGTCTGCCTCTCATTCCGGCTTTCTGCTTCCGCATCCCGCACAGAAGTTGCCTTTGTTTTCCGTCCCGCACCGGCATGTCCAGATGGTGGGATCTGCCGGTCTGGACTGTCCGCAGTTTATACAGAACTTTCCGGTATTCATTGTTTCTCCGCAGGCACATGTCCATTGCGGTCCGGGCGCTTTCTTTTTTACAGAGCGCTGCTCCTGCGGCTTATGATCCGGTTCCTGCTTCATACCGCCAGAAGGATCATACATCGATTTTGCCATCTCAAAAAAACTCATGCCCTCTTTACCGGCAATCAGATTCGGAAAGCCGTTTCCCGTGTCCTCTCCGGAGATAAACTCCCCTGTCTCGCGGCATTCATCCAGAATTTCTTTTACCTTCTTCTCCAGACTCCCAAAGGTCCCCCCGGCCATTCCGCAATTTAAGAAGCAGCTTTCATACGGATCTCCGCCGATACTGCTGTCATCAAATGTCATACTGATCGAAGCAGAAGTAAAGTTATCACAGGCCATGGGCAGAGAAATATCCTCTTTCGTCAGTTCCGCGAGGTGTTTTTCTGCCACGAAATCCCGAAGTTTCTGTGCCACCTCCGGCTTTACTTTATATTCCGAACTTGTCTGTCCATAACTGCTCATACTGCTTGACCGGTAGATCACCGTGCCATCCTTTTTCCATTTCACACTGCTTGACGCGCTTGAACCTGTTCCCGCCATCATACCGTGCGAACTGGTCCCGTAAGAAAGCTCGATCAGAGGGCCATGCATCTCGTCCATGATATAACCTTTCCCTTTATTTCAATAAATGTTCAGAACCGGTCCGTTCTGAAGACTTAAAGATTAGTAATTCATGTAATAAAACCGGTCCTGTCAAATAACAGAACCGGTCTGTAAATATCACATATTCTTATGCCCAGGCATCCTGACTTTCCGGAATACGAATGCCTGCCAGCAGCATCTGCTCCCACAGGAACCACTCACCGGTGGACGGCTTATTGCGTAGGGTAATGGAACGGGGCGAATCCGCGCCGCCGCTCTTCACATTCAGGATCTTGTAGCCTTCTTCGGCGATCTGTGCTGCGCTGTCGCTGAATACCAGCGTAAAGGGTTCGTCCGGTTTATACTCATTCTTCGGTGTAGCCCCCTTGAAATAGGAACGCGCCAGATAATTCTTGCCATCCATAAAACGGTCACGGATAAACTGCTTCTCCATATTGGAAAGCGGTCTGGGCCCGCGCAGGAAATCCAGCATCCGATAACATTCCTCCGCATTCTCCGGATAAACGCATAATGCTGCGACCGTAAGTGCCGCTGTCCCTTCCGGGCTCTTCAAGTCTGCCTGCGGCAAAGCCTTCATCTCATCCAGATTCTTCGGCAAACTGTTCCATGTGATCGTATAATCCATTTTTCTGTTACCTCCTCAAGTATAAATAATCCCCAAATACTACATTAAAGTTACATTACAGTTTCCGAGAGATATTATAGCAAAGACTGCTTTTTTACACAAGTTTTGATTATGCAGAAAATGTGATTGACCATCGTATTTTTGATTGTATTTTTGATTGTTTTTTTGATTATATTTTCTATACAAGAAGATTTTTAAAAATCAGATCGGATATGATATAATGATCATCAGATGCGATTGTCTTTTCACTTTTAAGAGACGGGGGAAATATGGAACAGATCAAAGTACTTTTCGGAACACCGGCGCCGATCACGTATCCGGAACGGGATGAAAGGATCGGTTTTGACATTGATGTTGAATGCAGGATCAACGGTTTCGTGATGATCTCGGAGTATCCTGCCGAATACGAAAACGAGGAAGCCTTAAAAACAGCGGTCAAAGAGATCGTATTAAAGGCTTTATCGGATTATCTGAAGAATCAGAATATCGGAAGACTGTTCTTTTCTTACAAGGAACGGGATTTTTTATTGAAAAAAGCAATCGAAGACGCCCTTAACGAAAAAGGGATCCGCTCGGAGGCTTCCATTAATAATTTCCAGCTGGTCAATTTCACGGACGAAGAGATCAAAGCTTTATGGAAGGAGCATTGGAAGGCTAACCCAAGTATGTATATCGATGAAATGTGCGTTGCTGCCTATGCCGGTCCTGTGATCAACAACACCATGATGGCCTATGCCGGTCCCTCTCCCACACCCGGCGGTATCGGTATGATGTTTCTTACGCAGCAGCAGATGCAGCAGCAAAAAGAACAGCCGCAGAAAACAAATGAAAATAAGGATCTCTCTGTGTATTTCATCTGCCCTATGTGTGGCCAGACCGGCCAGCCCTCCCGGTTCTGCCCAAACTGCGGTACCCCGCTGAAAGATGTTCCGCTCTACCGGGATTGTCCCGCGTGCGGTAACCGCGTACCTGCAGACGACCGCTTCTGCCGCGAATGCGGAAAAATGCTGAGAGACACAAAAGAGGAAAACAGTTGATGTATAAACTGAAGACCTGCGTGTGGGAACTGACCCTGGCCTGTTGCTTCTCCTGCCGCTACTGCGGTTCCAACGGAGGACGCGCCAGGGAAAACGAACTGGATACACAGGAATGTCTGTCTCTGGCAGATGATCTTGCGGATCTGGGATGTAAGCGAGTCTCTCTTATCGGCGGTGAGGTCTTTCTGCGTCCGGACTGGGAAACCATTATCCGCCGTCTGGTCAGTAATGATATCGCCGTTTGCATCGTAAGCAACGGCTATCTGATCGATACCGCGATGGCCGAAAGAATAAGTCGTCTTTCCATCGAATCCGTAGCCCTTTCTATTGATGGCCCCGAGAAGATCCATGACCGTTACCGTCAGGAAGGCAGTTTTGCTCGCGCCAAACGCGCCCTGGGTGTACTGGCCAATGCCGGTGTACCTGCTTCCGTGATCAGTACGCTCAATTCTGAGAATGTTCTCACACTGGAAAAACTCTACACCTTTCTTCTGGACTATCCGATCTTTTGCTGGCAGCTGCAGGCCTGTCTGCCCCTTGGAAATGCCCTGCGTACCGGCGTAGATCACCGTTTTGATGTGCATCGCGTGATACGTTTTGTGGAAGAACATGAAAATGCGCCCTTTGCCATAGGGATCGCAGACAGCATCGGGTATTTTACTGAAAGTGAAGGTAGCCTGCGAGGAAACCGCAGCGGGATTGCCTTTTTTAAAGGATGTCAGGCCGGCATCAGTAACATCGGCATCGACAGCATCGGCAATATCCGCGGCTGCGAATCCCTGTATGCCGACTGTTTCATCGAAGGGAATGTCCGACAACGCAGCCTTCGCGCCATCTGGGAAGACCCGAATACCTTTTCCTATAACCGGAAATTCACGCAAGATCTTCTGCGTGGTAAATGCGCCAAATGCTCCGATAACGATATCTGCCGCGGCGGCTGCCGCTCTATGGCTTACTTCGCCGGAAGCAGTATGTACGAAGCCCC
>JAFWRC010000308.1 GCA_017508825.1 Lachnospiraceae bacterium | reverse complement strand
GTCATCGGCGGACTCAACCGTATCCGTACCGCGGCAGCAAACTATACCGGACATGTGGAAGCGCAGGAACATCCCAGCCGGACTCAGAGAAAGCGTTTGGGGATTGTTAACGAACTGTCCGGCAGTCTGGACAACATCAGTCAGTTGGCGCAGATCAATACCGATAAGCGGGAACTGCTCAAGAAACCGGAAGAGATATTGTTCCGCAAGCTTCATACCAGACAGGAGATGATCGCGCAGAATGCGAACGATGAGGAGAAATTCAAAAAGGATGTGGCCGGAATGATCTATCTGACCGGTATCTCCCAGAATGTGGTGAGCCTGACCAAAGAGAAGAAACTGACCAATGCATTGTTGTTGCCGAATTACAACAAAAATGTGGAGGAGATCATGGCGGATCCGGCATTCGCGGAAATGATGACGAAAAACGGAAAGGATGATATCAAGCGTATGGCAGCAGCCGGAAACGGGGAAGAGCTGCTTCGGTCTTATACAAGGCAACGGGCTGCAAAGAAGACCAGTATCAATGATATGATGCAGCAGGATAACCCGGGACGGCAGTCGGTCGGAAGACGGGAGCAACCGATACAGGGACAGCCGGTACAGGAGCATGTTGCCGGCGGCAGAAACAGGAAATAGAAAAACAGGTAGTGAGTACCCGGGCTTGTTGAGAGTCCGGGTATTTTTATGCGGTTGACGGAAAATATTTATCGGATATATGATGGATACATGTCTGTAGTACTATGCTGTCTCGGGAGGTAGTTGGGAAATGGCCGGTATTCTTATAGTAGAAGATGCAGAAGAATTGCGAAAACTGATCGTGGACTTTTTTGAGAGGAAAGGTATGCATCTGATCGATACCGCATCTGACGGGTATGCAGGTGAAGAACTGATCCGAAAGAAGGATTACGATCTGGCCATCCTGGACATCATGCTGCCTGGCCCGTCCGGACTCGATCTTTGCAAGCTGCTGCGTAGTAAGAGCAATTGCCCGATCATCTTTCTGACAGCGTTGGGAAGTGAAGAAAGCATCCTGAAAGGTTACGGCATCGGCGCAGACGAATATATGGTAAAGCCGGTCTCGCTGAATGTTCTGTATGCGAAGTGTCTGGCGATCATGGCCAGAGCCGGTGTGGCTATGCAGGAAGATCGGGTGCTGGAATGCGGCGGGATCAAAATGTTTGAACGAAGGATGGAAGTGCGGGTTGGTAACGAAGAGATCCGGCTTGCTCCCAAGGAATATCTCCTTTTAAGGACCCTTCTGGAAAACAAGGGGAATGTTCTGGACAGGAACCGTCTCCTTGACCTGGTGTGGGGCGAAGACTTTGACGGTATCGACCGTGTGGTAGATAACCATGTCAAAAAGCTTCGACAGAAACTCGGTGAGGAAGGAGCCCATATCAAGACCGTCATCGGAGGCGGCTATAAACTCTCGTAAGACCGGACGGGAGAAAAGGGAGGAATTCTGAAATGAAAAACATGAAAAGGCTGAAGCCACGATTTATGAGGCATTTCATCCCGTTCCTGATCGCGGCACTGATCATCGCCGGAATCGTCAGCTGGTTTGTGTATGGGATGGTGAGGAAGCATTATAATGAGTATGCCAGGCGGCATGCGCTTATGTTTGATTTAGAACCATGGAAAGCTGCAGATTCGAATGAAATAACAGGAGATCGGATTGGTGATCGATATAATTATCGTCAGCTGGATTTCCTGGCATCTGAATATCTTGCCATGAAGGATCATCTTCCGGAGGCAGATAAAAATTTTTTTGAAGATGCAACAAAGCTGGTAGACAGACTGTCTTTTGACAGCACAGTATATTATTCCTTCCGCATAAACGGGGATGAGCTTTTTTCAACTGCAGGAGGAGGGACAATCCTGGTAAATGGAGAGGATGGCATGCTCCGGAGATATCAGCTGGATCCCATGTGCGAATTTACCAGGTGGTACGAAGAGTCAGATGAAGTGGTGAAAAACGGTACTCCGGAAGGGTTTCGAAAGCTGTTTGCATGGATGAAGTCCGGACAGAAGCCGGCATACGGTTTTTCAGAAGAAATAAATCTGCATCGGAAAAGGACTGCGGAGGAGATTCATAAAGGGGCGAATTATCAATACGAGTTTATTGATACATTTAACTGGTATGAGAATATAGATCATACGGAATCAATGTTTGATGATATGTTAGAGCCGGATCTGTGTGTTGTTCACGCATATGACATTTATGTAATAGGAAATGAATATATACCAGGAAAGGTCGGATTGTTCGATCCGGAAGGAAATCTGGTCAGGGTTTATGATTTTACTCCGGAAAATGCCTGGAATTATGGAGAACATATTATTGCCGGCGAAGAAGTGCAGTTTTTGGATGTATATAATTTTTTTGATGGATACTATGATTTTTTGGGAACGAACGGGATTCTTCGACAGTTGTTGTACAGAAATCATCCCAACTATTTTGATGGAGGAACGCCGCAAAGTATCCGGGGCGGAAACATACCTTCTCAGGATCAGATTGCCAGCGAGTATAAAGAATACAGGAATGCAGGCTGGGAGTTTAGCTACGACTACCTGGCCACTCCCATCATGTTCCGGATCTATCCGGGCCGAATGGTGGCTATGGTCGGTGGAATCTTCCTGTTGTTTATCGGCATAGCTGCATGGATTGCCGAGCAGCGGTACAAGAGTGCTAAGGCAGCATATCAGTTGGTGGAATATAGGATCAAGGTATCGAATGCTATGGCTCATGATCTTAAGACCCCGCTGGCGACATTATCGGCGTATGCGGAGAATCTGAAGGAAGAGCAGGATCCGGAAAAGATGCGGGAGTATGCGGACAGTATCTTGACAACGGTTGGCTCAGCAAATCATCTGGTGGAGGATATACTGAATTTTTCCAGGAGCGAAGCGGACAGTATCAAGATCTGCAAGGAAGAAGTGAACCTAAGGGAATTGATCCTGGCCTGCATCGAGGAACATAAGAATGGCTTTCTTGCAAATGGTATCGAGATAACGACGGATGGATCGGATGTGATGCTTCATACGGATAGGAAGATACTGGCGCAGGCAATCAATAATCTGGTCCTGAACTGCGCAAAGCATTCGATGAAGGGAAGGACGGAAGTTAAATGGGATAAGAAGAGTCTTACCATATCGAATCCGACAGATCTTGAGATCAGTGATGTGAATGAATTGAAAAAGCCTTTTGTAAAAGGGGCGGATTCCAGAAATACAGGAGGAACAGGACTGGGGCTGGCGATCGCGGATAATAATCTTGAGATGCTGGGGTATGAAATGAAACTATCAATAGAGGATCATCGATTTATAGTGACAGTAAACTTTTAAGAAACGCCGCCCGGCGAGAGTCGGGCGTTTTTTTTGTTTGATGCAGAAAAGACAGAAAATGGAGAGTTCATTGGTATGAAACTGGTATAATATAAAACGCCATCCGAGGGGGCGGCTGGCGTTTATTATGAGAGAAAATGGATTTGGGGAAAACGTTTGTTCTGATTCAGTATAGCATACACTATCTGCTGTGTCTATTATTACCTTCTATCATTATGAAAATTCCTAGAATTTGTCAATAATTTGTCAATAAATGGATTTATGAGTGGGTTTTTGCTGGCCTATAATGTCTGAAATGCCTATAAATAAATGGTTTCGTATATTACACTACAAATTGTTAG